>JAVYIN010000007.1:300000-544602 GCA_035968315.1 Nitrospira sp. | reverse complement strand
GGTATTGATCGTGATAGACGCGCTCCCACGACCGGTCCGGATAATCGCCCAGCGGGTTCCCGACTTCGATGACCGGCTGCAGCGCGGTCAACGCCAGGACTTTATCCGCCACCGCCACTGCGGCCACGGTCCCCGCGGAGATTTTGAGGAACTGCCTACGTGAAAAAAACATGAAGGATCTCCTCCTTGCCAAAATGAATAAAATGGATGAGGACCCGTTGCATCGCCGAGTTCGCCCCGCTTCACCTCCTTTTCAATCGCCAGCGCTGGGAAATTCTTGCCCAGCACTGGGAACGCGGCGCCACTTATAATGGCAATTACTATGCCGACAAACCCATGGCGATAAGAACATGTAAAATATTGAAATGTTGAGTGAGTACGGCGTTTTAACGGAAGAACGCCGCAAGAAGTGCGCGATGAGAATCGCTAAATATCGCGATCGGCTTAACGAGAGTCGCGATATATAGCGACTGCTATGTTAGCCAGGGAAAGCACCTCTGCCTTGAGATTTCTCTATATCGGAACCGACTCAAGACAGTCCGGAGCATCATGCCGTGGATTATTCACCAGCGTGCCAACCTGGTAGGCCTCCAATTCCTCACTGGGATAGGGACGAAGAAGGGCCGT
This sequence comes from Nitrospira sp., assembly GCA_035968315.1. NCBI lineage: Bacteria > Pseudomonadati > Nitrospirota > Nitrospiria > Nitrospirales > Nitrospiraceae > Nitrospira > Nitrospira sp. The sequence goes on along the minus strand of JAVYIN010000007.1, from coordinate 543,975 downwards.
GAGAGAAGCGGCCTGCTGAACGTGCGGGTCCATCCACTGGCCATACGAATCGGGCGGCAGAATCACCGGCATCCGATTGTGAATCGGTTGCAGCAGCTCGTTCGGGTCCGTCGTGAGGATCGTACAGGATTCGATCGCCTCCCCGTCCGGAGGCCGCCACTGCTCCCACAGGCCGGCAAAGGCAAAGGCCCCGCGGCTCTTCAACCCGATCCACATCGGCTGCTTCACCCGGCCCTGAACCTGCCACTCATAAAACCCCGTTGCCAGCACCAGGCAGCGCCGGGCCTTGAAGGCGCCACGAAACGACGGCTTCTCCGCCACCGTCTCCGCCTTGGCATTGATGCACTGAAACCCGACCTTGGGGTCCTTGGCCCAGGAGGGAATCAGCCCCCAGCGCACCGGCACCAGCTCACGGCTGGCGGCCCCCGGCGCGATCCGAATCACAGCGACCGGTTGTGACGGGGCGATATTGTACCGAGCCGTAAGCCCAGGCGGCACCGCGACGCCAAACTGTTGCGCGATCATCGAGGCCGAAGCCGTTTGGGCAAACCGTCCGCACATGGGCGGAAGCCTAGCACAGGAGGCAACCGGGCAGCCACGCGCCAGAGGCCACTGCCTCGAGAACTGCGCACACCAACCCGACGACCCTCCGACCTGACTCCCCTCACCTACAGGCAGATAGTCCGCCTCTCATCATGCTCCGAGCTAGGTAGCGGATACTGCTGAACAATTGCCGAATTCCCAGAAGGCACGGATGTTGCTGAACTGCCCCATGTATAGTCCATCACAGGTGTCGTCCAGGATGCGCCCGTCGCGTAAGGAGGAACCGTATGTGGGAAACCAAGAAGCAGAAAGTCAGTCAGAACGGCGGCGAGAATTTTACCGTGCTCGGCAAAGACGTCACCTTCAAAGGCGTCGTCCATTTCGAAGGCACCGTCCAGCTCGACAGTTGCTTTGAAGGAGAGATCCATACCAAGGGCGTCCTCGTCGTCGGCGAACATGCCGTCATCCGTGGCACCGTCTCCGTCGGCACGCTCATCAGCAGCGGGAAGATTCACGGCACCGTCGCCGCGTCCGACAAAGTGCAGCTGCTGAAATCCGCCGTGCAGATCGGCGACGTGCAGGCCCCGCTGTTCTCCATCGAAGAAGGCGCCTACTTCCGGGGCCTCACGGAAATGGGGCCCCGTCCTTCGGCCGAGGACTCTTCGGAACTGCTCAACGCCCTGCCAGACCAGGCCCTGTGGAAAAACACGGGAACGCTCCCGCTGACCGAGCAGGAATCAGGCACCAAACAATTGGCCTACGACCAGGTACAGGAAGAACTGATCCGCCGCTCCGTGCCGCGCTGACCGGCTTCTTGCGGAACGAAGGGGATACCGAGAAAAGCATGGATGGCCGCGGACGAGGCCGCGTTAAAACGGGATGCGAATGCCCAGCCGGAATTCGTTTGGCACGAAGCTCTGCCCGAACAAGCTGCGGAGCCCGGACTCCGCCGGAGCGGAAAGACGGTTATTCACGGAACGATCGACATCTGACATGTAACCGCCGCCGAAGCTGGCCCCCAAAAACGGCATCACCGTGGTCCCGCCAATCGAATAGCGCCCGCTGATGGTGGGCGCCTCTTGAGCGATCGGCAAAGACGATCCCGATCCAGGCGGGATGGCCTGCGCCGGAAGAGCAGCCTCATTCTTCATGGGAACCGTCTCGACCTTGCCAACGGCCTCCACCTGTGGCGTGCCGGTAACGGGCGAACCATCACTCCCGGCTGCCACCGCATGGGGAAACCCCATCATGACCATCAGGCCAATCACGGAGAGGATTGCAGCGCGGTGTGTCATCGAGGGCCAGCGTCCTTTCGCTCTCTTTTCACCATACAAAGAGAACGACAGGGATACAAGACCCGCGCCAGGCATGTCCCTCAACATCATCAAGGGCTTGGGAAATCCAGGCCTGGCGGCTGTCCATTCTTGTCCCCAGTCCCTGTGGTAAAAACCCCTCTATCGCAGGGCACAAGGCACGAGATCGGACCAGGCCCCCAATACAGAGCCCCCGAGCCGAATGGGTCGCTGGCAGCAAGGCTCAGTTAGGGTGTCAAAAAGGGGTAGTCGGTGTAGCCCTTTTCACCGCCGCCATAGAAGGTGCTTCGATCGTAGCGATTGAGCGGCGCCCCCGTGGCCAAGCGCGCGGGCAGATCAGGATTGGCAATAAACAATCGCCCAAAGGCCACTCCATCCGCTAACCCGGCAGCGAGGGCCTCTTCAGCCGTCTCTCGGTCATAGCCCCCGGCCATGACGACTTTCCCCTTGAACAACTGGCGAAAGAGCCGAGCCGTGCTCGGCGCCCCTTCATGCACCTGGTCGCTCCCTCCGGCATCCGTCGCGCGCGGCTCGATCAGATGCAGATAGGCCAGTCGCAACGGGTTGAGCTGTTCAATCACATAGGTGAACAAGCCGAGGGAATCGCGATCGGACATATCGTTGAATATGCCATAGGGGGACAGCCGGATCCCCACGCGCTCACTGCCCCACACCTCAATGACCGCGTGCAAGACTTCGAGCACGAGGCGGGTTCGATTGGCCAGGCTCCCGCCATAGGCATCGGTCCGGCGATTGCTGCCGTCATGGAGAAATTGATCCAGCAAATACCCATTGGCTGAATGAACTTCGACGCCATCGAAGCCCGCCGCTTTTGCCTGCCTGGCCGCATGGCGGTAGGAGGCAATCACACCGGAAATCTCGCTGACCGACAGCGCGCGCGGTGCTTCATAGTCTGCCAGCTGCCACGAAGCCGTATAAACCTGTCCCTTGGGCGCAACGGCTGACGGCGCGACCGGCACCCCCTCGTCAGGATGCAGCGAGGAGTGAGAAATGCGGCCCACATGCCAGAGCTGCGAGAGGATCTTGCCGCCCTTGGCATGGACCGCGTCCGTCACTCTGCGCCAGCCCGCCACCTGTTCATCGCTATAGATGCCCGGTGTCGCGGGATAGCCCTTGCCCAACGGGCAAATCTGACTGGCCTCCGTGATGATGAACCCCGCGCTCGCGCGTTGCGCATAATATTCGGCGGCCAAGGGGCCAGGCACATCTCCCGCGCCAGCCCGCATCCGCGTGAGCGGCGCCATGATCACGCGATTCGAAGCGGCAATGGCTCCAAAGGTTTCCGGCGTCAATAGTTTCATCGTCGATCGTGCCCTTTTCGCTGAATGGTTGCGGGTGATGAACAATTCGCTGGCAGGCAGGAGTCACGTCAGCCCGGAGGGGGACACAAGCCATGAGCGATATGACGAGAAGAACCTCCCCAGCCAATTGCTCTCGCTCAAGAGAAGATCTCCGCGGCCTCTTCTATTCGCTGCAGTTGGCTGCAAAGTTTACCCTCTTTCCCAACAAGAAATCACCAGCCTGGTAGGGAAACCTGAACGATGAAAGGTGAAACGTGGGAACGGGCCGGATGTGCGGAGCGTTGCGCGCAGGGGTAACGACGGCAATGCTGGCTACTTGACGGCGGGCCTGGCGGCAGATTCGATGGCGGCGAGAATTTTGGCGCGGCGCTCGGCATCGACTTCGTGCCCGTAGAAGCGAAGGAAGAGACCTTTGCGAATAGTCTCGACCGTGGCCTTCGGATCATCCTCTTTCAAGGAGGCCTCCATGAAGGCGCGTGCGGTGTCGCGCATGGCACATCCCATCATCAGCCGCTCTTCTCCGGTCCGCTGCATAAGCATGGTCCGGTAGCGCTGATCCATTTCGGAGGAGGTATCCTTCACGCTGACACCTCCTGATACAGCGGGGTGAGCCCCAATCGGTCCGCCCAGCGAGCCAGATAATCGGCATCAAGCCCCTGCACCGAACTGATGAGGTTCCGGACATCATTCAATTGCATCTGTGACCGACTCTTTTTCGCCCAATCCAGCTTGGAGAGAATGAGATCTTCGGGTGACACAATGAAAATCTGCTGGCCTGCGATGGACACCGCCCGCCGCCGTGCAAACTCTTCTCGGCGGTAATCGGTCTCTTTCCGAACGACACAGTCTACCTTGACCACCAACGCATTGTGAATCATGTTGAACATAGCCTGGTCCCGAACGGCCCGCTGAACCATGTCTCGATCGACATAATATTCCTGCTCAAACAGGCGGGCGACTCGCTCCACATCCCGTTCGGATAGCTCAATCACCAGGTCAATATCGCGAGTCATCCGGGGAATGGCATAATAGTTCGCCGCCATTGACCCGGTCACCATATACGGGATACCGGCCCGTTCCAACCCCGCGGTCACTGCTTTGAGAACCTCTAGCTCGTCGCTCACGGACAGATTGTTCTCCATTATTCTTGTGGATGCCCGCGCAGCTTACCCCTTTCCCCGCGAGAAATCATTAGCCCCATAGGGACGTGAGACGCGACTGGTGAAACGCAGGAAAGGGTCGGATGTGCGGAGGTGAGGGCCAAGGACGAACCGGACTGGTTGCGAGAGGCCTCTACTCAGTTGCGCCTGCGCTGGAGCCCGTGCTCCGCTTTCCATTGTTCGTTGAACCCATAGAGAAAGACCAGAATTTCCGCCACGGCCCGGTACAGATCGGGCGGGATGCTTTCGTTCAGGTCCAGCTGCAGCAGCAATTCGATCAGGTCACGGTCTTCGCGGATCGGCACGCCGGCGGCGCGCGCGGCCTGGATGATGCGCTCGGCCAATTCGCCGCTCCCCTTGGCCGTGACGCGCGGCGCCGCATATTTCGGCGGCGTGTATTCCAGCGCGACAGCATAGGGTCTGTTCGATGTCCGCTTGCGTCCCATACGGCACTGGCTCCTCGCCGGGCGAGCCCGCTAGATTTTCAGATTGAGCAGATTCCTGGCAGCCGCGGTGGGAACCGGCAGATCTTCCCCCCTGACAAGCGCCGGATCGGCCACCGTAGACGACAGCCCCTCCACCTGGAAACCCTGGCTAGTCAGCCCTTGCCGCAACACCGGCAGCATGAGCGCCATGGCCTGATCGATCTCCGGCCGTTCCACCATCACCCGTGCCGCCAAACGCGTGCCGGTCAACAAGGCATCCACCCGGATAGAGCCGATCCCATCGAGCTCCAGCAACGTAACGAGGCTGTAGGGCTTCGCGGACGGCCGCGGTTCCTGCCCGGCCCCCTCGCCATCCGGCTGGACGACGTAGAGAAACAGCGACGCCACCGGCCCGGCAGTCAGCGGCACATTGAGCATGAGGGGCAGCCCCTGCTGCACATTGAGCGCGTTGAGGACCTGTTCGCGCTCAATCACCTTCAGCATCTGCTGGGCGTCCTTCACCCAGGCAGGCACTGGCGCGCGCGCCGATGCGGGCTCCTCTGCGCCGGAGGCCGCCGCCGTCTCATCATAGGCCCCTTTGCCATGGACTTTGAGCACCTCCAAGAGCCACTTCTTGAGGGTGATCCCAGACGCCTCAGAATTCCCAGGCCCAGCGGCCTCCTGCTCCGCAGAGGACCGCAGGGATCGCTCATACTGCAACCCTTTGGCCTCCAACGCCTCCTTGAGGCCAGGTCCATCGGCCCGAGCGGCGTTCAGCAACAGCCGCAGCGCGAGCTGTTCCAATTCTTCCCCCGCTTGTTCCGGCAAGGCTTGTCTTTTGACCGCTTCGCGAACGGTCTTGAGCAGCCGCTGGAAACTCTTCACAAAGGATTCATCGGCCGGCAACAAGGCCCGCAGAAGTTGGGCAACAGGGTCCGGCAAGCCGGCCTGTCTGGAGGATTGGAGCTGGGCTGCCTGCGGCAGCTCTCTAGCCGCAATCTGCCGGAACTTCTCCGGCCCGTCGCTACCAGCCTGGATGGATAGCCCGCCGGAATCGCTCGCGCCGGGCTGGCGTCCTGCAGACGGCCCAGGCAAGGGATCGAGCTTGAGCAGGATCTGGCCGTCGCTTCGTTCGACCCGGGCTTGCAAGACCTGGCCGATCCGCAATGGTCCGGCCAGAGAGCTGGCTTTGAGCCGCAGGCCCTTGACGGAGACTACCATTCGGCCATCGTCCAGCAACTCCAGCACCGTTGCCTGAACGGCTTCGCCGGAGTTCAAGACCGCCCACGGCTCCGGCCGCTCTGACGCGAGCGGGATGAACTCGGTGATGTGCAACCGCAACGGTTCCATAGACATTCCACTCCAGTAGGGTATCGGCCCACCGGGAAGGAAACTTAATGATGCAGCCTACGGCCTGACGCGTAACAAGTACCCCGTGGGAAGAATGCGCTGACAGCTACTCGCGTGCAACAGGAATGGAGGACGGGGCCCCTTGGCCAGCGTCGAGGAGAATGGCGACGAGCATATCGCTCATGACGTTCACGCCGGAACGGGCGCGGGCGATGATCCAATCCACGGTCATGATGAGGGGGATGGCCGCGATGATGACCTGGTCCGGCAAGCCAGCGGCAGAAAGCACCAGCGGCAGCACGATGAGCCCGGCTTCCGGAATGCCGGCCACACCCGCCCCCGCGATGATGGAGGCGAGGACGATCAACACCTGGCTCGCCATGGGCAGATCGAAGCCCAGCGCCTGGGCGAGAAAAAGCGCGGCCATGGCTTCATAGAGAGTAATACCGTCATTGTTGAGATTCGTGCCGACACAGGCGGCGAGGCGCGACGATTGGGGCGAAACCTGCATGCGCTCCAGGCACCGGAGAGTGACCGGCACGGTGGCCAGGCTGCTGTTGCACGACACGGCCGTCATGATGGCGTCGGCCCCCTGTCCCAGATAGACCTTCGGCGGCTTCTTCCCGACCAGCCAGGCGGCAAGCGGATAATAGAGCAACGCATGAACGGCGAGCCCCGCCAACATGGCGGCGAGGAAAAGCCAAAGCACGGAGAACACGCCGACGCCCGATTTGCCGACGACCTGCGCGACGACGCCGAAGACGGCCAGCGGCACCGCCAGGATAATCCAGCCGAGCATCCGCACGAGCCACTCATAGATGCGCTCGATGGCCCGCACGATCACGGCGATCACCCCGCCCGCTTGTCCCGATTCACTATACCCGTATCGCAGGATGGCGCCGAGCACCAGAGCAAGGAGCACGACGCCAATGATGTTGTTGCTGGAAAAGGGCTCCGTGATGGTACGGGGAATATAGGACGCCAGGTATTCGATCGGGCTCTGCGATCCGGCCCGCACGTTTTCCAGAACCGCCGCGGACGGCTTGGCGCCCGGCACCAGGTGGAGCAATTCCTCGACATGCCCGTTCCAGGCCAGGCCCGGCTGCCAGGTGTTCATGATGACGAGGCCAATGACCATGGCAACGGAAACATTCACGAGGCAGATGACGAGCAATTTGCCCCCCTGGCGCAGGGGAATGCTGGTGCGGATGAGGGCATCGAGGATGGCGAAGAAAATGAGCGGGACGGCGAGGGTCTTGAGCAGCGTGACCACGAAGAAGCCGAGCTTGCCTAGCTGCTCGTTCCGCACGCCGCCCCAATACGGCTCCTGGCCAAAGATAGCGCCCAGCAGCGCGCCCACGGTCACGGCGATGAGCACTTGCATGTACAGCGGCAGCGTAATCCGGCGTGATGTGGCCTGCATGGTGGTCTCGTGTGGGCAGTCAGACGTGTGCCCCCTGGCGGCCACACGGAATAGGGAGGGCGGTTCGTCCAAGATTGCAACGTGGTGAGCCGGCTGGGACTCGAACCCAGGGCCCTCGCCTTAAAAGGGCGATGCTCTACCGACTGAGCTACCGGCTCACACAGGATATTGCAGATTGCGACGGGGCACTCGACCGGATGGAGACTTCGCGCGCGCCTGCGCCCCATCTTACCATTGCCGGCTGACGAATGCCCAGGGACAATGCTCAGCGCCGCCCACGGCTGGCCGGGCGGCGGCGAGAACAGTCCAGCGGATTGCGGAGGATGATCGTTTCCGCGCGCTTGGAACCGGTTGAGATCATGTCGATCCGGCACTGGGCCAGCTCTTCAATGCGGGCCAGATACCGCTTGGCTTCCGCGGGCAGCTGCTTGTAGCTGGTGGCTCCGGTGGTCGACGCGCTCCAGCCTTTCATACGCTGATACACAGGCTGACAATTGGTCAAGGCTTCCAGATCCGAGGGCATGTCTTTATAGAGCACGCCCTCGTGTTTGTAGCCGGTGCAAATCTTCAACTCTTTGCAGCCGTCGAGCACATCGAGCTTGGTGACGGCCAGGGAGGTCAGCCCGTTGACTTGGACGGCATGCCGAACGACGACGGCATCGTACCAGCCGCACCGGCGCGCGCGCCCGGTGGTGGATCCGAACTCCCGCCCGCGGGTCTGCAAACCCTGTCCGACCTCGTCCGTCAGCTCCGTCGGAAACGGACCGCTGCCGACCCTGGTGGAATAGGCCTTGGCAATGCCCATCACGGCGTCGATCATCGTCGGCCCGACGCCGGTGCCCGTGCAGGCGCCGCCCGCGGAGGAGCTCGACGAGGTGACGAAAGGATAGGTGCCGAAATCCACATCCAGATGGGTGCCCTGCGCCCCTTCAAACAGGACGGTCTTGTCCTTTGCGATGGCCCGATTCAGCAGGGTGGTGGTATCGACGATATGGCTCTTGAGCCGCTCGGCGTAGCCCATGTATTGCTCGAACACTTTATCGACCTGGAACGTCTCGACTTTGTAGAGCCGCTCCAGAAACCAATTCATCTCGACGAGATTTTCTTCCAGTTTCTTTTTGAACAGCGGCGGGTTCAACAGGTCGCCCATGCGGATGCCGATGCGCGCCATCTTGTCGGCATAGGACGGGCCGATCCCCCGGCCGGTGGTGCCGATCTTCCGCGATCCCTTGGACTGTTCCGCCGCCCGGTCGATGGCCTTATGGTAGGGCAGAATCAGATGCGCCCGCTGGCTGACGGCAAAATTCTTCCCGATCTTGATGCCCTTGGTCTGCAGCTGATCCATTTCCTCGATCAGTGCGCTCGGATCGACGACAACGCCGTTCCCGATGATGCAGGTCGTGCCGCGATAGAGAATCCCGGAAGGGATCAAGTGGAAAATGTAGGTGTCCCGCTCATTGATGACGGTATGCCCGGCATTGGACCCGCCTTGATAACGGACCACGATGTCGGTGTCATGGGCCAAGATATCGACGATCTTGCCCTTGCCCTCATCGCCCCACTGGGCGCCGATAATGACGAGATTCCCCATAGTCCTCAGTCCCCGCCCCATCCCCTCACGATCACACAAAAACGGCTCTGACCAAACAGGGAGATCAGAGCCGAGGGTGCCCATGGTAGGTGCCCCCTCTCCGTTTGTCAAGCCGACAGCGCCGCCGGATGTCTTTCTTGACCCGAAAGGAATCAGCATGTTAGCATGCAGGACTTCTCGCGGAGTGACTCTCTCTAGACCAACGGTGTGGGGCTGTAGCGCAGTTGGGAGCGCGCGTGAATGGCATTCACGAGGTCGCCGGTTCAATCCCGGCCAGCTCCACCAAACCAACCTTCGGTTGAACCGCGCATCTAGATCGCTGTTTTGCATCGCGCGCGGATATTCAATGCTCATTCGACTTTCTGCCACGCTGAACAATTGCCATGCTACAAATCGAATCGGTCAGTAAACACTACTCGACGAAAATCCTGCTGTCCGGCGCGTCCGCGCACCTGCGCCCGAATTCACGGGTCGGGCTGGTCGGACCCAACGGCGCCGGCAAAACGACGCTCTTCCGCATGATCCTGGGAGAAGAGTCGCCGGACAAGGGCACGATCCGCAAGCGGCCCCGCCTCCGTGTCGGCTATCTTCCGCAGGAGCTGGAAACCATCACGGGCAAAAACGTGCTGGACGCGACCCATCGCGATCTGTATCCCGAGCACGAAGCCGAACGCATCCTCATGGGATTGGGATTCTCCGAGATCGATTTCACCCGCGAGGTCGAAAAACTGTCCGGCGGCTACCGCATGCGCGTCGCCTTGGCGCATCTGCTGCTCTCGAATCCCGATGTGCTCATGCTGGACGAGCCGACCAACCACTTGGACAAACCGACGCAACGCTGGTTCGAGCAGTTCCTCCTGGACTCGAACATGACGCTGCTGATCATCAGCCACGACACCGCGTTCCTGGATCGCGTCGTGACCCACATCTGGGATCTCCGGCACCATAAGATCGAAGAATATCGCGGCAACTACACCTCGTTCCAAAAGCTCCGGGCGGAGCGGGACGCGCAGCGCGAGGCCGCCGCGGGACGCCAGGCCAAAGAGGTCGCGCGGGTCCAAACCTTCGTCGATCGGTTCCGCTACCAGGCGAACAAAGCGAGCCAGGTCCAATCGCGCATCAAGCAGCTTGAGAAGGTCAAGATGATCGAGATCAAGCGCGACCCCAAGCGGGTCAAGTTCCGGTTCCCCACCCCGGCGCCCAGCGGGCGGCAGGTGCTTGAGCTGCAGGGCGTCGCCAAGAGCTACGGGGAAAAGATCATCTACCGCTCGCTTGATTTCTCCGTGGAGCGCGGACAGCGCATCGCGCTGGTGGGCGAAAACGGGGCCGGCAAGAGCACGCTGCTCAAAATGCTGGCCGGCGCGCTGGCCTTTGAAAAAGGCAAGCGCACGGTGGGCCATGGCGTCACGCTCCACTACTTTGCCCAACACCAAGCCGAAACGCTGAACCCCGAACATTCGATCCTCGAATCCTTGGAGGAAGTCAGCAAGCACGCGGAGATGAATTTCCTGCGCGGCATCGCCGGCGCGTTCCTCTTTTCCGGGCAGGACCAGAAAAAGCCGATCAAGGCCCTCAGCGGCGGCGAACGGAACCGCGTGGCGCTCGCCCGCATGCTGGTTGAGCCGGCCAATACGCTGCTGCTCGACGAGCCCACGAACCATTTGGATCCCAGCTCCGTCGATGTGCTGACCGATGCCATGACGGAATTCCAAGGCACCCTCGTGTTTATCTCCCACGACCCCACATTCCTCTCGCGCATCGCCACGCGCGTTGTCGAGATCGAGGATGGACGCGCCCGCGACTTCATGGGCGACTACGAATACTATTTGTGGAAGAAAGCCCAGGAGCTGGACTCGATCAAGGAGACCCAGGAAGAGCTGAACGGGAAAGCGCAGGCCAAGGGATCGGGCCCGACGAAAGCCATGGTCGGACAGGTTCAACCCCAGCCCAAGGAGTCCGGCGGCGAACGGCGGGACCTCAACAAAACACAAGCCCGCCTCGAAAAGCAGGTGTCGCGCGCGGAAGCCGAGATCGCGGAACTTGAGAGCAAGGTGCAAGCCAGACAGACGGAATTGGCCGACCCGGCCCTCTACAAAGAATTCGCCAAGTGGAATGTGCTGCACCAGGAGCAGGATGGCTGGAAGCGCGACCTGGAACGGCTCACGGCACGCTGGGAAGGGCTGTCGGCCGAGCTGGAAGAGGTGAAACAGAAACTCGCGGCCTTGGCCTAGCAACATCGCCGCGGGAAACATGCGAAACCGGCGGGACGAGCCCGGCAGAGAAGATTCCGGGCTGCGCGCCGCGCCACTCTCGCGAGAAGCCCGTCGCGCACGGAGTTAGACGGAGGTTTTGAGCGTTTCTTCCAGGTAGTAGTAGAGCCAGCGGTTTTTTTCCTGCGTGACCAAGTCGTCCCACACCACCCCGATCAAAAACCCCTTCTCCCAGTTCCTGACCCAGGCGACCGTCCCCTCCAGCCGTTCCTGCTGTTCCGCCCCGTCTGAGTCCAGGAAGGCGAGGGACACGGTCACTTTTTCATTCGCAGGAAACCGCTCTTTGGTGCGGAGCCCCGCCCCGATTTTATTCACATTATCCAGCACGGCGGTACAGGCGCGGCCCCCGCTCTTGGGCGCGATCAACGCCGACCCCACCAGCGTGGCGCGCACAAACTTCCGCCGCTCGCTGGCCGCCGTCAGATTTCCACTTGGTTTGGACTCTCCTCGCTTCATATGTCCTAAGTATAACCGATTAGAAAACTTTGTAAACCACTTAAAATGGCATTATTTTCCAGGCCTTGGACGATAGTACTGCCGCGTTTTCAAGACATCGGGCAAATGCGCCTGTTCAGCCTTGGCCTGAGGATCGTCATGGACATACCGGTAGCCCTTCCCGTAGCCGATCCCCTTCATCAGCGACGTCACCGCATTCCGCAAGTGCAGCGGAACCCCAAGATTTCCATGGGCTTTCGCATCCTCCAGCGCCTCCAGCAAACCGACATAGGACGCATTGTCCTTGGGGGCGGAAGCCAGGTAGGTCGTGCCCTGCGCCAGGTTGATTTGGGCCTCCGGCAGCCCCACAAACTGCACCGCCTGCGCCACCGCATTGGCCACGATGAGCCCCATCGGATCGGCGTTGCCCACATCTTCTGACGCGAAGATCACCATGCGGCGGGCAATGAATTTCGGGTCCTCCCCCGCTTCCAGCATCCGGGCCAGCCAATAGAGCGCCCCATTGGGATCGGAATCACGCAGGCTTTTGATATAGGCGGAAATGACGTTGTAATGTTCCTCGCCTGCCTTGTCATACCGCAGCGCCTGTTTGTTCAACGAAGCCGTGAGCAGCGCGTCATCGATCACCCTCGTGCCATCCGCTCCGGCCGGCGCCTGCGTCACGACAAACTCGGCCGCCGTGAGCAACGCCCGCGCATCGCCGTTGCCGAAGGCCACCAGCCGCTGCCGCGCTCCGGGCAACAGACGCGCCTTCAGTTGTCCCAGCCCGATGTCTGAATCGGTGATCGCCCGGTCCAGGATCTGGCCCAGAGCCTCGTCGGAGAGCGGCTTGAGGACGACGAGGATCGAGCGTGAGAGCAGCGGGCTGATCACTTCAAACGAGGGGTTCTCCGTCGTCGCCCCGACCAGAATCACCGTGCCCCGTTCGACGTGGGGGAGAAAGGCGTCCTGCTGGGCCTTGTTAAAACGATGAATTTCGTCGACGAAGAGGACGGTCTTCTGCTGCTGCAACGCGAGCCGGTGCTCGGCGGCCTTGATGATCTCGCGCAATTCGGGAATGCCGCCGGTCACGGCGGAAAACGCGACGAAATGGGCTTTCGTGTGCCGGGCGATGAGATGGGCCAGCGTGGTCTTTCCCGAACCAGGCGGGCCCCAGAAGATCACGGAGGACAGGCGATCGGACTCGATGGCCTTTCGCAGAGGCCGTTCCGGACCGACAATCTCATCCTGCCCGACAAAGTCGGCAAACTCCTTCGGACGCATCCGCTCCGCCAAAGGCGCATCGGCCTTCTTTCCGGCAATCGCGGTGGCAAATAAATCAGGCTCTGGTTCGCGCGGAGTCGGCATCAGACGCTCCTACAAATGAACGGATTGTATACGCCGACTCTCCTGATCGCAAACGGCCCCTTGACCATGTGCGCCACCAATGCTACGAACAGCACCGGCCTGGAGAGATGCCGATGCACGCCACGATCAACGGGATATCGCTCGCCTATCACGATCAGGGGAAGGGCCTCCCCATCGTCTTTCTGCATGCCTTCCCGCTGAATCGAACGATGTGGGCGCAGCAGGAGACGGCCCTATCGTCACAATTTCGTATCATCACCATCGATCTGCGCGGACATGGCGAATCCGACGCCCCGCTCTGGCGCTACACCCTCGACCAGGCGGCCGACGATGTACGAGCGCTCTTAGACCATCTCGCAATCCAACAGGCCCTCTTTGTCGGCCTGTCGATGGGCGGCTATATCCTCTTTGCGTTCTATAGGAAATATGCGAATCGGGTAAAGGGACTGGTGCTGGCCGATACGAGAGCACAGGCGGATACGCCGGAGGGAAAAGAGGGGCGGTTTCAGATAGCCCAGATCGCCTACAAACAGGGGCCATCCGCCATCGCCGATCTCATGCTCCCGAAGCTCTTGAGTCCCGCGACGATCCAGAGCAGGCCGGAACTTGTTCAGCGAGTCAGAACGATGATCGAAGGAAATCAGATCAGTGGGATTGCCGGAGACTTGATGGCGATGGCCGATCGCCAGGACTCAGTGCCGCTCTTGCAACGGGTCGCCTGCCCCACCCAGATCATCGTCGGCGATCTGGACCAAGCTACCCCTCCGGCGGATGCCAAACTCATGGCCGAGCAAATTCCCCACGCGAGACTAGCCATCATCCCCCAGGCCGCACACTTAGCGAACCTCGAACAACCTGACGCATTTACGAAGATCGTGGCGGCCTTTGCCGGCGAACTCGCTTAGTCTGACTCGCCGACGCTGCCGCGCCGGATGAGCTTCAAAAATTCCAGCCTGGTCTGCTGCTGGGTGCGGAACGCGCCGAGCATGGAGCTGCTCACGGCCACCGTGTTCTGCTTCTCTACCCCGCGCATCATCATGCAAAGATGCCGCGCTTCCACAACCACACCGACGCCATGCGCATTGAGTTTCGTCTTCAGGGTTTCGGCGATTTGCACGGTGAGCCGTTCCTGGACTTGAAGCCGGCGGGCGAAGGTATCTACGATCCGGGGAATCTTGCTGAGCCCGACCACTTTCTTGTTCGGCAGATAACCCACATGCACTTTGCCGAAAAACGGCAGCATGTGGTGCTCGCACATGCTGAAGAAATCGATGTCTTTCACGATGACCATTTCGTCGTACTCGATCGGGAACAGCGCGCCGTTGAGGAGATGGTCGATGTCGCGCTGGTAGCCCTGCGTCATGAAGGCGAGCGCCTTGGCGACCCGCTCGGGCGTCTTGAGCAACCCGTTGCGGCCCGGCTTCTCGCCGAGGGCCAGCAGCATCTCGGTCACCAGTGATTGCAGGACCTCGACATCCGCCGGACGGCCCGTCCCGCTCGCGTCATCACTCTCCGCCCGCCGACGAACCGATGCTCGTTTTGCCATAGTCTCTCCCTAGGAATGCGCCGACACCGGCGCCGGCCCGGAATATTCGAAATAATTGTCTCGAGTTTCGATGACGCCCACTTTCTGCAGCTGCCCGGGCGGCAACTCAGTCACAAGAAGGTCCCAGATCAACAGGACCAGATTTTCTCCGGTCGTCGTCCGTGACGCAAATTCGGGATCGAGGTTCAGGTCGTGGTGATCGAACCGGGCGATGATGCGGTCGGCGACGATCCGGTCGAGTTCGCTGATCGACACCCGCCGGCCGCTCCCCGTCCCATCGGCGCCGGAGATCGTCACGAGCACCACATAGTTATGCCCGTGCCCGTTGGGATTATTGCACTTCCCGAAGACGGTCCGGTTGTCCTCAGGTGACAAGTGCTCGGTGTGCAGCCGATGGGCGGCACAGAACCGATACCGCCGGATGATGCTCGCCTGTCCCATGCTCGCTCGCCGCTCTTACGTTGAAAAATACGAAGCCAGGATCACCCGCAACCGGATGACCCTGGCTTCACGCTATCTCACCAGTCTGGGCAGAGGTCCTCTACTCAGAACAGCCGTTTATGCGCTGAACGAACTGCCGCAACCACAGGTGGTTTTGGCTTGCGGATTCTTGATGGAGAACCCGGAGCCCTGCACGCTGTCGACATAATCGACTTCCGCGCCCTGCAAGAGGGGAGCGCTCTGGGAATCCATGATGACCTTCACATCGCCCTTTTCAATGACGGTGTCGTCTTCGGCCATCTTGGACTCGAAGGCCATCCCATATTGATAGCCATGGCACCCGCCGCCACGGACATAGACGCGCAGACCGACCACATCCTTCTCTTCGGCCATCAACTCGCGGATCTTCTGTTCTGCCACCGGTGTAATCGTAACCATTGAGTTCCTCCTCTATCTCCAGATCCGCAACCTGCGTCCTGGGTTAGCTTAGTGTAACACCTCTCTACCGAATATCAACACCCCGCGCTTCAGACTGCTTCGTCGTCGGCTCGGCAAACTTGGATTCGGGCACCCGGACCACGACATCGCCCAACACCCTTGCCTGGCAGCCAAGCCGGTGCCAGGGCTCACGAAGAGCTTCCCGATCCAGCAAATCCTGCTCGTCGAAGTCGATTTCCGAAAGGTTTTCCGCTCCGGACTGCACTTCGACCCGGCAGGTCGTACAGGAGGCATTCCCCCCACAATCGTGGTTCAAGGGAAACCCCAGTTCCTTGGCCGCATCCAACAGAGTCAGGTTTCTCGTCACACTCCCGCTCTTCCCTTGCGGATGCAGAAACGTCACACGCGGCATCTCGTCCCTCTATGAATGAGCCCCGACCGCCGCAGGCTTGAACGGACAGCGTTGCAGCCGGAGATGCTCTTCGTATTCTTTTTGGAACAGCTTCACGCTGCTCTGCACCAGTACGGCGGCTCCGGTCACTAGCGTGCAGTACCCGGTGCCTTTCACAAATCCGCAGAGCTGCAACAGGCTGTCCAAATCCTTTTGCGTCCCCTGCCCCTCTTCGATCTTGGCCATGAGCGTGGCAATGTTGTTCGTTCCCATCCGGCAGGGGGGACATTGCCCGCAACTCTCGCCCTTGAAGAAATTGGAATATTTCAGCGTCGCGGCCACCATGCAGGTGGCATCGTCTATCACAATGGTGCCAGCCGAACCCAGGCCTGTGCCGGCTTTCTTGAGCGAGTCGAAATCCATCTGTAAATCCAGCTGATCGGCCGTGACCATGGAAAAGGCCGGGCCGCCGGGGAACACGGCCTTGATATTTCGCCCGCCCGGCACGCCGCCGCCGCACTTCTCGATCAGCTCGCGAATCGTCACGCCCATCGGCATTTCGTAGACACCGGGCCGATTCACCGCGCCGCTGAGCGAAAACATCATCGTGCCGGGGCACTTTTCCGTTCCGACTTGGGTAAACCAGGACGCGCCCTTATAGAGAATCCGCGGGATATTGCAGAGCGTTTCGACGTTGTTGACCAGGGTCGGCTTTCCATACAGGCCGAAATCCGTCGGATAGAAGGGCGGCTTCTGCCGGGGCATGGCCGGGCGCCCCTGCATCGACTCCAGCATGGCCGTCTCTTCACCGGCCACATAGCTGCCGTAGCCATCAAAGACTTGGAGTTCGAGATCGTAGCCGCTGCCCAAAATATTCTTGCCCAGAAACCCCTTGGCCTTGGCTTGCTCCAGGGATTTTTTCAGATTATTCCGCTCGTCTTCGTACTCGTGATTCACATAGATGAAGGCCGCTTTGGCCTGGACCGTATGCGCGGCGATCAGGCAGCCTTCGATCAGCTGGTGAGGAATCGAGCGCAGCAAATGCCGGTCTTTGAATGTCCCCGGCTCATGCTCGCCCGCGTTGCACACGAAATAGTGCTCTTTGACACGATGGTTGAGCACCTTATCCCACTTCACACCGGTCGGAAATCCCGCGCCCCCGCGCCCGCGAAGGCCGGCTTTCTTGAGCTCTGCCACGATGTCGTCAGGCGTCATGCCGGACAGGCAGCGCTTCCAGGCTTCATAGCCCCCGACTTTGAGGTAGCCTTCAATCTCCCAAGGCTGCCCCTCAAGCTGTTGCACTAAACGAGGTTCCGTCGCAATCGACATACATCTTCCTTCAGAAGAAATTCCGCGAGTTTAGAGGGTGTACTATAAGGCTGCCCCTACGCCTTCGTCAAGGTAACGGGGTGAGAATAGGCCTGAATCTCAAGCAGTTAGGGCAAGGGCCCTATGGGAGGATAGGCATACAGGGCCTCCTGACCGGGAGTGTCCCGGAAGGGGAACGCGATCTGCCCGCCGGCGGGATAGAAACCCCGCCGGCGAGAGACACGTTGAGACTTACTTGAAGTGGCTTCCGGCACCCATGAAAAACAACATGGGAATGGAGAGCAGGAAGTTTACGCGCGAGGCGAGCAACGCGGTCCGGCCCCATTGGGCCATTTCCGGCGGAGCCGGCGTGCCCTGCGCCGCGGCCGTCACGGCCGCAATGATCTTCTTCTGGTTCGGCCAGATAATCCCGTGCACGTTCCCCATCATGATGATGCCCAGCAAGCCGCCGATGGCGAGCGCATAGGCGCCGGTTCCACCCTGGCTATAGAGCTTGGCGTACAGCACGATCCCGGCCAGCACCGTCACCGTAGCTCCGTGCCGAAACCAGTTCAGCGCCGAGGGCATCAGCTTGGGGATCACAATGTTCTTCGTCGGCCCATCAAGACTCTTGAGGAACGCCGCATTGATCAAGTTGAAGAAATAAAGCAGTCCGATCCAGGTGATCCCTGCGAGGAAATGAACCCAGCGGACGATCATCCCCACCCAATCGGCCTCCCCCGCGCCCACACCGGATATCCCGAGAAATACCACTATCAGGATAACGGCCAGCGCGAATCCCGCGCCAATCGTCTGCATCGGATCTTCAAGAAATTTCATAGTCCCCTCTCCTCCTCCGGTTTATGTTCCCCGGCGCAGTGTTCCTGCGCCCCTCCAAGCATGTCAAGCAAGCCGGTCTGCCCGCTCCGCTCAGTACCCCATCACACGATCGACATTGGCGCAGAGCTCGCGCACGGCATCGGCCGACGTCATCAACGCCGCCCGCTCATCCGCCGTCAGCTCGTACTCCAGAATCTCTTCCGCGCCGCCACGGCCCAGCTTGACTGGGACGCCCACAATGACATCTTTCAATCCATACTCCCCTTCGCACAACACCGCCGACGGCAAGACCCGCTTTTGATCCAGCATGATCGCATCGACCATATCCACCGCCGAGGCCGACGGCGCATAGAAGGCGCTGCCCGTTTTCAGCAACCCGACGATCTCCGCTCCGCCCTCGCGCGTGCGCTTCACGATCGCGTCCAACCGGTCCTTGGGAATCAACTCCGAGGCCGGCTTTCCCTTGACCGTCGTATAGCGGGGCAGCGGCACCATCGTATCACCGTGGCCACCGAGCACCATCGCCTGCACGTCCGGCCCCGGCACATTCAGCTCCGTGGCAATGAACGTACGCATGCGGGCCGAGTCGAGCACCCCGGCCATGCCGATGACACGGGACTTGGGAAACTGGCTGACCTTCAGCGCGACATGGACCATCGCATCCAGCGGATTGGTCACCAGCAACAGGATGACCTCGGGCGATCGCGCCACCAGTTCCTTGACCACGGACTGGACAATCTTGCAATTCGTGGCGAGCAGTTCATCGCGGCTCATGCCCGGCTTGCGCGCGATGCCGGAGGTGATGACCGCCACCGACGAGCCCGCCGTTTCTTCATAGCCGTTCGTCCCGACCACCTTCGTGCTGTAGCCGCACACCGGACCAGCCTGGGCAATATCCAGCGCCTTGCCCTGCGGCACCCCCTCCACAATGTCCACCAGCACCACATCGTAGCGATCTCGCTCGGCCAGCCGCTGTGCCGCCGTGCCGCCGACGTTACCTGCGCCCACCACCGTAATTTTCGGTCGCCCCATCATCGACTCCTCGTTAGGCGTAAAACGTAAAACGTGACGCGCCCATCCCCTGACGCCTCACCCCTAACCCCTCACGCATGTTCATGTTCCGTCCAGCCCGCGACTTTGAAATTGATGGTGCAAACAAAATTTTCACCATCGTAAAAATTCACTTTGATTTTCTTCTTCCCGAACGTCGTGGCCAGAAACTCCTCCGGATTATCGACCAGCGCTTGATACCCGCCGGCCGGGTATTCCGCCAGATCGTGGAACACCACGATCATCCCCACCTTCACTTCTTGCAACAGCTTGGCCGAGCAGCGCGGATAGACCTCCCAGAACTTGGCCTCGATCAAATCCTTGGTCGGCTCAGGCCGATCCTCCCCTGGCTTGACCGGCTGCGCAAACTTCGCCAGCCGCCGTACATAGGGATACTGATGCCCGGTGAACAATTTATAGAGCCACGGCGGCACCGTCGGTCGTTCAGTTTCATTCGCCATATGTTGCTTCTCGTGAAAAGTGAAACGTCAAACGTGAAAGGATTGATCCGTGGATCACACCTTCCGCATTCCAATTCCATTCACTTCTCACGCCTCACCTTTCACGTTTCACGCTTACGCCGTCAATCGTTGATAAATTCTCGGCAACTTCGCGGGCAAGGCCTCGACGCGATCAATCACCGCAAACTGCACATCCCCGTACATGCGGCGGAGATACGCATCGGCATCCCGGTCGATCGTGACGCAAAAAGGCCCGATCCCCGCCTGCCGGGCTTCGCGGAGCGCGGCCTTGGTATCTTCCAGCGAATAGTCGTCTTTATAGTCTCCGTCCAGGGGACGGCCGTCACTGATCAGCACCAGGAGCTTCGTCCGGGCTTCGCGCGCCCGCAGCCGCGCCGTCGCATGACGGATCACCGCCCCGTCACGGTTCTGCTGCCGGGGGAGCAGCCCGCCCAGCCGCTGCGCCGTGGCCGGCCCCACGCGCTCATCGAAATCCTTCACGACCGCGCACTCGACCTGCCCCCGCCCCTGCCCGGAATAGGCAAAGAGCGCGTACTGGTCGCCGACCGCCTCCAAGGCTTCGCACAGAAGTACCAGACTTTCCTTCTCAATGTCGATGACCCGCCGGCCATTTTCAAGCTGCCGGCTCGTCGAGCCGCTCACATCGACCAGAAACGCCACCGCGACGTCCCGCTCCTTCTTTTCATGGCGCACATAGATCCGGTCGCTGCCTTCCATCCCCGCCTGCTGCTCGGCGACCCGCCGAACGACCGCATCGATGTCCAGATCTTCGCCGTCCGCCTGGGCCGCCGTCCGCCGAAACGCCGGGGGACGCAGGCTTTCAAAAAACCGGCGGAGCGTCTTGATCGCGCTGCGATGCGCCGTCAACGTGGCCGCCACCGACTCATCGGACCCCGGCTCGGCCACCCGTTCGACCACCCGGCACCAATGGGGGCGGTAATCCTGAATCGCCACATCCCATTCCGGATACCGGATCTGCCGCACTCCGTCGCCGGCTGGCTCGTCCGTCAGCCGCTCCTCCACCGGCAGCGCCAGCATCTCCTCCACCACCGCCGGCAGCGCCCGCCCGCCGCCCAACACATCGCCCATCGTATCGTGCCGCTGCCCGCCGGAACCCTGCGCGCCGCCGCCCTGTTCTTTGGATCCCCCGCCGCCGCTGGCGAGCTGTTCCACCTCAGACTGCGGCTCCGCTTCCTCGCGCGCCTGCTCCGGGTCACGCGTGATGAACTCGGGATTCATCTCTCCGCGATAGACCCAATTCGTGATCGGACGATAGTCGTCGCCGCTCTGCTCCGAACCGGTCGGGCCCACTCCCGCCTCATTCGTCTCTTCCACCACCTGATCCGCTTGAATCATCTCGGCCTTGGGCGCCAGCAGCTCTTCCATGCGGAGGTACACGGCATCCGCCAGACGCACGACATCCTCCGCCGTCGCGGCAGGCGCGAATGCCGGCTGGCTCAGCTCCCACAGCAGCGCCACTTCTGCCTGCACCGCGCGCGGCACCGCCGAAGCGGCCGATTCCCCGGTCGAAAGGCGCAAGAGACAATCGACGATCAATTCTTTCACGGTCAGCCCATGCGCCGGATCTCGCGGCGTCACCGCCTCGCCCGCCAGGCGCTGCAAGTCCCGCTGAAGACCGGGATACTCGCGCTGCAAATGGGCTTCGACCCGCGCATCTTCGAGGACCATCCAAAGGTCCTGCATGAGCCGCGGATGGGGATAGAGCCGAAACAGCGCCGCCAGCGAGGCTGGCTGCCTGTCACCACGCCCATACCGCTGGCACACCGCCCTGACCACATCGTGCAACGGGGCGAGCGTCAACCGGTACGTGCCGAATTCCAGATGCCCCGCCTCATGGGCGGCCATCACCAGATACAGCCGCACGTTCTCGTCGTAGGTGGGATACCGTCGAAGCAGCGCCGGCAGCGAGATCGTCCGCCCGTCGGCACTAACCGTCGCCCGGGCACTGCCGGTGGCGGCGGAATCCGGCAAGGCCTGAATCATCACATCAGTGCCGCACAGGCCTTGCACGAACAGTTTGACGGTCCGTGCGACCTGCCTGAGCGGCACGCCGCTCAAGGCCTGTTCCACCGAGGCCAGCGACTGCTGCGACTCCAACCCGAAATAGGCGCGGGCGCCCTCGACACTATAGGCCAGCACTTCCATCCCGGCCTTGAACCAATTTTCAAATCGCGTCACCGCATCGGCGGAGACGCCGATCATGCCGATGATCTCCGGCGCCCGCCGGAGATACGACAGCGCGGTTTCCGCATCCTTTTCCGCCAGCAACCCGCCGTACTGCACGACCTTCACCTGCCACTCGACGGACGGCAGCGGCCGAAGCAGTTTTGGAGACTCGGCCAGCCAGGCAATGGCCGATGCCGGCGACTGTTCGGCCAGCGCCGCCCCTAACGAGACCACTTTCGACCGGACCGGCGGCTGCTCGATATCGCCCAAAATCGCCGGGCTGGTCCGCAAGAACTCCATCGTGCCCAGATAGTCCGGCTTGCCGATCGTGTTCGGCTGAATCAGCTTCATCCCGAACGCCACCCAGTTCCGGATCTCGCCCAAGCCCAGCACAGGCGCCACGGCCGCAATCTGCCGGATATATTCGAGCCCCACCACGACATCGATCTGCGTCAGCTCGACGCCGACATCGAGCCAGGGCTGGAGCTGATCCGACGGGAGCACCGCGAGAATCTGGGGGGCCGTGCGCAGATATTCCAACGTCACGTTGGCGTCTTGTTCGGCGAATTCAAGGCCCGTGGCCAAGATGGCCTGCCGTGCGGCCTCCGCCTCCACGATGCCAAGAATCCGCGGGCTGTCTTTGAAATACTTGAGCGCCGTCGCCCCGGAGGATTCCGCCAAGGCAATCCCAAGGTCGAACCAGGCCACGATGGAGGCCAATCCGGCTCGCCGGTCCAGTTCAGGGAGGGCCTCGATCGCCGCGCGCGCCACCTTCTCCGACACGCCGCCCAATTCGTCGAGCATCGCCAGCGTTGCAGCGACAGGATCGGGCTTGCCCCCCATCAGGGCCAGACGAGCCACGAGCTGTGCCGCCGGCGCGGAGCCAAGCTCTTCCGCCAGACGTGCCGCCAATACTGTTTCGGCCTGCGATGCTGCCATAATCCTCGCGTAAAATCCGGGAAGCTGTGGATTGTAAAGAACGCCCTGGCGCTTGTAAACTGTGCACTCAGACCCAGGCGCGAGGCAAGAGGTACGGGGCTAGAGGAAAGAAATCCTCGCTTTTCCTCTCGCCGCGAGCCCCTGGCCCCTCGCCGATCGAAAGGATTTCGGAATGGCCGAGCCCAAACAAGACAGCCTCGATAAAATGTGGAAATACGTGAAGGGGTTTGCCGAAAAGAGCGGCACCGCCATGCACCCCAACCCCGCCGTGACGGAAGCCGTGGTGAAGGGCCTGGCGATGCATGTGGAGGAACTCGGGAAACCGCTCTGCCCCTGCAACTTCTACAAAGACAAACAGGCCGAGGCCAAGCTGCGCCGCTGGATGTGCGCCTGCGACGAGATGCAGATTTACAAATACTGCCACTGCCTCTTGTTCGTCCGAGAAGACGGCATGCCGATTACCGAATACCTCCCCGAAGGACACGAGGGCCGAGAGGTGTACGGCGTCATCACAGACCCCACACCAGGCAAAGGCCGGGCCCTCAAACACAAAGCCGCGACGGACACCGCGATATCGGATAAGGATTCATCAACCCCGACGCCCTAACGACCATGCGATACCCTGACCGACTTCGGTTTGGAATCGTTTTCTCTCTTCTACTCGGTAGCCTCTGGACGCTACCGGGACAGGCGCTTGAACCAGCCCCGTCGAACCAGCCGCCGCTGAGCGAGAAAGAACTGATGCCCTACAAACTCAAAGGGCACGGCAGCCTGGCAGGCCAGGCCTTTCTCAGTTCGCCATCAGGGAAAGCCATCACCCAAGCAGGCGTGCCGGTGCACCTCATTCCAATTACCGCCTACACCCGATCCTGGTTCGACCGCTCCGTACGTACCTCCGCCTGCACATCGAAAGGCGAGGCCGCGGCAGATTGCGCGCACGAAGCCATCTCCCAACTGCTGGCCGAAAAACGGGTCGTGCCGTACCTTCGCACGACGAGGGCGAACCCCACCGGACATTTCTGGTTCACGAAACTTCCTGCCGGGCGCTATTACATCGTCAGCATCATGGAGGGAGGGGCCGGATCACACCAAGAGGAGCGCGCGGCAGGCATCGCCTGGCTGACCGTGGATCTCGAAGCAGGAGAGAAAGCCACCAATCTCGTCGTCACTGACTGCAAAAGCGGGCTCTGTTAGATGAGTTAGGCCAAAATCCAGAAGATCACATGTTTGTCTCAGCTGATCGGCTGGATCATTGCGAGAAGGGAGTTCCCTATGGTTCCTTTGACCGGACAATCTGGATTCTGGCGTATCCTTGGAGAAATGGTCCTTCGGGCCTTTGGCGAACACGATGAGGATCAAATTGAGAAATGGTCAAGGTGGGTCGGAACTGGGCTCTTCCTAGCCTTTCTCCTCTTGATAACAATCGTCGCTAACGCGTTCAGGGAATAACCCCCAGGCCCAGACTTCCTCCTATTTCTTCCTCGTCCTCTGCAGCGTGAAGCGGTGAACCCTGACTGCGTGCATTGACCGAGCACATTCTGATTGTGCGCGGGCAGCGAGCAAAGGGCTCACCGCTTCGCTCTGCCCCCTCACTGCCACCCCGTCACCTCATACCCCTTCTCGATCAGACAACGCACCACGGCATCGGCATAGGCGGGATCCGGCTCAGTCTGGCCATAGGCGCCACCAGCCACGCCCATGATCAGGCCAAGCCCGCCGCCGACGACCGCCCCGATGACGACACCCCCGCCTCCGCCGATCAATCCGGCTGAGGCCCCGCTGCCCGCTCCGATAATCGCCCCCAACACCCCGCCCTTGGCGGCGCTGCCGGTACGGTTCACGCCCGAACGCAACCCCGCCCCCTCGGCCTTGGCCTCACAGGCCTCAATATCCTGCTGCGCCCCCACCTTGCCGGTCAGCTGCAAATGCTTATTCGACCGCAGCAGCGGCTCCGGCGCCGCACAGGCCCCAAGACTCACCAGTAATACAAACGCGATAACACAATGGACTCTGCGATGTACCACAACTCTCTCCCTCCGTTTCTTCTCTTCTTCTCTTTCCCCTTCGCCGGATAAATCGGTGGGTCTCCGACTGCGCGCAGTGTCCGAGCTCCACCATCACCCATTTTCAGCCTGGCTATGGGGGTTGTTTCTACTGCGCGCATCCAACGAGGGCCTTCTGAGGCCGCGCGTTGGGCGAGCACGAAACAGCCCCCAGAGCCAGGCCCCCCCTCACTGCCACCCCGTCACCTCATACCCCTTCTCACGCAAACAGCGATTGACGAAATTGGTATAGGCCTCCGGCGGATGAGACGGACCAAAGGCGGCGTGGAAAAGTCCTGTAAACAAGCCCCAGACCGCACCACTCGCAGCCCCGATTGCGGAGCCATGCCCGGCGGCGCCTGAGATCGCCCCGCCAACCGCCCCGGCTGCCGCGCCTATCCCCGCGCCAGCCGCCGTACTGCCGGCCACGCGGCCGGCTTTGCCACTGCCCTCTTCCGCGCCGGCCGACTCGGCCAATTGTTTGCAGGCGTCGATATCCTGCGCGGCCACCTCTTTCCCCACCGATTGCCAATGGGAATTGGGATACAAGATGGGCCTGGGACTCGAACAAGCGGACATCACGAACAGGATTGCCGCAAGACCACTCAGCCGCCATGCGTGCATCACGCCACCGGTCCTTTCCCTGCGGCCAACCCTAATCGCGCCAGTATGTCCGCGGCGGCGAGTGTTGCGCACCGCACCCGCTTGTGCCGCCCCCCGGCCCCTGACTGAATCGCAAGTGTTGAGAGCGGCACGTCGAGGCGCTGCGCCAGAAATGCGAGCAGGGCCTCATTCGCCCGCCCGTCCACCGGTGGCGCCGCGACCCGAATCTTGATCGCGTCTCCATGCAGACCGACGCACTCGGACTTGGAGGCTTTGGGCTGGACCTGAATCGTGAGGATCGCGCCGTCCTTAGTATCCTGCACGATCGGATGAGTCATGCGTGTACGGCGTCGAGTTGGATTGGACTAGAATATCGCTTTGACGAGTTCGTGCATGCTGCGCTGCATATCCGCATCGTCGGTGATCGGACGGGCGATCGCCACATCGCAGGCCTGATCGGGCGCGACCCCCTGCTTGATCAAAGTCCCCGCATAAATCAGCAGCCGGGTGCTCACGCCTTCTTCCAGCCCGTGATTTTTGAGGTTGCGGACTTTGCCGCCCAGCTTGACGAGCTTCTCGGCGATGTCCCGGCTCACGCCGGCTTCCCGTTCCACCACGGTGGTTTCCACCGCCGGGGAGGGATAGTCGAACTCGATCGCCATGAACCGCTGCTTGGTGCTTTGCTTCAAGTCTTTGAGCACGCTTTGATAGCCGGGATTATAGGAAATGACGAGCATGAACTCGTCGGCGGCCTCGAGGATCTGCCCCTTCTTTTCGATCGGCAGCACCCGGCGATCGTCGCTAAGCGGATGGATGATCACCGTGGTGTCTTTCCGCGCCTCAACCACTTCGTCCAGATAGACGATGGCGCCATGTTTCACACCGAGCGTCAGCGGGCCATCCACCCAGACGGTCTCCTGTCCCTTGAGCAAATACCGCCCGACCAGATCGGACGCCGTCAGGTCTTCATGGCAGGCGACCGTAATGAGCGGCCGGCCCAGCGTATAGGCCATATGCTGGACGAACCGGGTCTTGCCGCAGCCGGTCGGGCCCTTCAGCATCACCGGCATCTTGCTCTTGGCGGCAATCGTAAAGAGGCCGACTTCGCCGCGCACCTCGGCATAAAACGGTTCCCGTTCGATGCGGAACGACTGGATATCGAGTTCTCGTCCTGCCTGGCTCATGTGGTCCTTCTCTTAGACGTGGAGGAATGG
Organism: Nitrospira sp.; assembly: GCA_035968315.1. Lineage (NCBI taxonomy): Bacteria > Pseudomonadati > Nitrospirota > Nitrospiria > Nitrospirales > Nitrospiraceae > Nitrospira > Nitrospira sp. The sequence continues at coordinate 517,294 of JAVYIN010000007.1, read as the reverse complement.
CGGAAACGATAAACGGAACAACGGGGGAAGATCAAGCGATTCGACAGGGATTGGGTCAGACAGGCTTCACCACTTTTGATCCGTCCAGCACTTCGCGGACCTTCTCGGCCAGCGCGGTGGGCGTGAAGGGCTTCTGCAAAAAGGCCGTGTCCCGCTTGATCCCGCCCTGCGAGAACACCGGATGGTCGGGATAACCGGACATATAAAGCACCTTCATGTCGGGGCGCACCATCAACAGTTTCTCCGCCACTTCGGGGCCGCTCATCTGCGGCATCACCACGTCCGTGAGCAGCAAGTGAATCGTCCCGAGATGCTTCGTGCCGGCCAACAAGGCCTCAATGCCGTGGCGCGCCTCCAGCACCGTATATCCCTGCAAGCGCAACGTTTCATGGACCAGCCCTCTGACCGCCGGCTCATCCTCCACCAGCAGAATCGTTTCACGCCCCTGCACGTTCTCTCCGCTGGGAGCGTCCACGACTCCGCTTTCCGCCACCCCGTCCACACGCGGAAAATAAATTTTAAAGGTGGTGCCGCTCCCCACCTTGGTTTCCACGCCGATCACGCCGCCACTCTGCTTCACAATGCCATAGACCGTGGACAGCCCCAACCCGGTGCCCTTGCCCTTGTCCTTGGTCGTAAAGAAGGGCTCGAAAATGTGCGACTGCGTCTCCTCATCCATGCCATGGCCCGTATCTTTCACGGCCAGCAGCACATAGTCCCCCTTCTCCAGAACCAGCATGTCGCGCAAGGTCTTCTTCCGGATCGAGACGTTGCGCGTCTCCACCGTCAAGCGCCCCCCGGTCGGCATCGCATCTCGGGCATTAACCGCCAGATTCATAATGATCTGCTCAATCTGCCCGGGATCGGCCTTGATCGCCCCCAGATCCGGATCGAGGTCGGAACAGAGCTCGATGATGTCCTCGCCCAGGAGGCGCCGGAGCATGCCGTCCATATTCGCCACCAGCGTATTCACATCTACGATTTTGGTCGCCACGAACTGGCGGCGGCTGAACGCCAAAAGCTGCCCCGTCAAACCGGCCGCGCGGTCCGCCGCCTTCTTCACTTCTTCCAGTTCCCGCTTGGACGGGTCCCCGGGCAGCAACCGGCCAAGAACCAATTCACTGTACCCCCGAATCACCGTCAGCAGATTGTTGAAGTCATGCGCGACCCCGCCGGCCAGCCGCCCAACCGCCTCCATCTTCTGAGATTGCCGGAGCTGCGCCTCCGTCTGATGCAGCGCCTTCACGGCTTTGGTCCGCTCGCCGAACTGTCCGATCTTCAAGCCGATGTCCGTGACCATCTTGAGCAATTCTTCATCCGGCTCGCGCACATACCGGCTGAAGAATTCGATCACGCCTTCAACCTCCTCACCGATCCTAATCGGCAACCCGAACCCGCCGTGCAACCCCACTTGCGCCGCGATGCTCGACCGCACAAAGCGGGGATCGACCGTCACATCTGCCACCCAATAGGGCTCCCCGCTGGCCCATACCCGCCCCGGCAGCCCCTCGCCGGAATGAAACGACTGCTGCCACCCGGCCGCCTCAAACTCGTCGCCCTTGAAGGTCGGGGTGTGCCATTGATTCAAACACCGCAACACCCCCGCTTGTTTATCGAACCGCCAAAACACCCCGTAGTCCCATTCCAGACTCTCGCCGACCGCCTGGATGATTCTCGGCACCGCCTCTTCCAACGTCAACGATTCGGACAGCACGCGGGTGACGGCGTATTGCGACGCCAGCCGCCGCTCGGCTTTCCGCCGATCGGTGATATCGCGGATGAAGGCGCTGAAAATATAGGCCTCGCCGATGCGGGCGGGGGAGACCGACAATTCGACCGGGAACTCCCGCCCCTCGCGATGCCGCGCCGTGACTTCAATCCGCCGGTTGAGAATAGGCCCGGTCCCGCTCTTGAGAAATTCACGCAGACCCTGGTTATGGGCCTCCCGGTCCCGCTCCGGAATCACAGTCTCCGCCAGCAACTGGCCCAGCACTTCTTCACGGGACCACCCGAAGATGGCGGTCGCCTGGGCATTCCAGTCCGTGATCACCCCGGCCGCATCGATGGTAATCACACCGTCCAGCGCCGTATCCACGATGGCGCGGTTCCGTTCCTGGCTTTGCAGCAGCGCCGCTTCCGCGGCGCGCGCCCAGGCGCTTTCCTGCTGAGCCTGGCGATATTCCGCCCGCAACCGCCCGGTAGACCATAAGAGCAGCACCAGCAGCGGAACCCAGACCGCTAGCGCCCCGCCGCCCACTTTCCAGAAGACCTCCGACTGGATCGGCGAGAGCACGGCATCGCGGTCCATGCGAACCAAGACCGTCCAGCCCAATCCCGGGAAATCCCCATACCCTTTCGTTGCGGCATATCCTGTCACAACCGGCACATGCCGCCGCCGATGCTCTTCCTCCACAAACCCCGGCTCCCCCTGCTGGCTGAGCACCGCCGAGGGGAGCCCCATCTCCTGCAGATTCACCGGCGTGGCGAAATGCTGGGTGGAATCGATAAAGATACTGCCCTTTTTATCCAGCATCTGATATTCGATCGACCCCACGAACCCTTCATGCAACTGAAGCGACCGAATGGTTCTGGTGGTCACGGCCTCCAGAACCGACACGGACACCCGCGTGGTGACCACCCCGAGAAAGGTCTCTTGGGCATCGAGAATCGCTGCGGTAAACGCCACCGTGGCGCCCCCTTGTTCACCCTCGTGGCTCGCAACCTCTCCCACCACCACATCCCGCTGTCCGTGCGCTGCCTGGAACCATTGGCTCTGACTATAGTCTTGACCGACCATCGCCGAATCCGTGGCGGCAATTACGACCCCCTGTTGATTCGTCACCGCGAGCGACGCATACATCGGGGCATAGGCCGTCTTCATCCAGTTCAGATAGCTGGTCAGATAGGCCCGATCGGACGACCGGAGCGCAAAGGCCCGCGCCATCATGCGCGCATCGCCGTAGCGCTCGAACAGCAGCCGGTCAAGCTTGTCCGTCACTTCGGCGGCGGCCAAGGTCAGTTGATGGCCCGACGCCCCCAGAAACCGGTGCTCCACGTATTGCAGCAGGATCGCACCAATCCCCACGGCAAACAGCGTCATGAAGATGATCAGAAACGGCAGCCAGCCGTACCGGCGGGAACGATTGAGATCTGGCGTCGTCACGGGGAAGGTCATATCAGCGTGCCATCGCAATCCAACTATTCACCATCGCGGCCGGATGGTAGGCCATCTTGGCCGCCTGCAAGCCGGGCAAGCCGGCATCGTCCATCGCATTGATCCATGTGGCGCCGTTGCGCAACGCGGTCCGGCAGGTCTGCCGAAACAGCGCCTGCGCGAGCCCCGGCACCGAACGATCCGCCACCTCGAACAGCACGGCAAACGTCGCGGGCGTCAGCCAATACCCGAACGTGTACCCCGCAATCTGATCGCCGACCCGCGCGACGGTTCCCGCCAAGCCGATCCGTTCGCCCAGCGCCCAGGCGATCTCATGCGCCGCTTCGGCATCCTCCAGGAGCCACTGCCCCATCTGGTCGAGCCGGCCCGCTTGTTTTTGCGCCACCCACTGCCGGTACAACGACCGGCAGCCCTCCTGATGGTCGCCGGGGCGATAGGATTCGAACGTCACCGGCTGCTCACGCTCCACGCGATTACAGAGGGCGCGCTGGGATTTGTACCGGTCTCCGGCCAAGTTCGCCAAGGCCTCCGCGCGATACAGATAATCGGGGCTCTTGCTCGAAAAGCGGTAGGCGCGCGCATCGAGTCCGTTCTTTTGGCCGTCCGTCAAATTCTCGATCCGGCTGACGGGGGATGCGCCATTCCACTCCCGCAGCAACGCCAACCCCTCGCGAACGGCCCCCTCGAATGAGCCTGGCCCGAAGGGAGGCAGCGGCATAAACCACCCATCCGGAGACTGGGCAAACAGCCAGAATACCCCCTTCTGCTCCATCCACCAATAGGGCAGCGTCGTGGTCCAGACATAGTGATAGGGAAAGGCCCGGGCCGCTAGAGCCGCTTGGCCAAGCATTTCGGACTCGTGCAGCGCAGCTGCCAGCGTTGAGGCATCGGCAAGACGCAGAGGCTGCAGCCGCCGGTCCGGTTGCTGCGCCCGTACCCGCCGAGTGACATCCGGCAACGGGGCCAGAACCACCACATCATCCTGATACCGGCCGATCAGGCGGGGATGGGCCTCGAGAACCCGAAGCGCAGGTTCCTGCCCAAGAAGTTGCTGAACCCGTTCCCCGTGCAGACGAATCTCGTTCGGAACAGCCTCCCGCATAAACGGGCATTTCGTATCCCAGCCTAAAAGAATCTGATCCCCGGCCTCGCTCCACATGAGCGCCAGCGGATACAGCTGGCAATCCAACGGCCGCTGTTGATAGATCCCGCATTGAGCGCGGCCGGCATCGAAGGCCGGGCAGTGATAGCCCTCTCCGGCGGGATCCTTTACCAGCGCAATCTGCGATCCGGCAGGATCGTCGAACAAGGCGGGGGATAGGCCGAGGGAAACCGCCGCGCGTATTTCGTCACGGGTAAAATAGGGGCGGAGAAAGCTGTCGGACTCAGGAAAACGGCAACAGACATCACATTGCGCACAGACCGCACCGGGAACCATCTGCGGCAGAAGCGGCAACAGCGTCACCTGGGAGTGGCACTCCATCTGGACAGGCGTCATTAGGTTCCCATCATACGATGGGCCGCCTGATCGAGCAAGCATCCTTTGCTTCGCCGCCAGGCCTGAAGAGCCAGATCCACTACTTGTCCGGCCCTCGCCCCCGTGGTAGCATCCGTCAACTGACGCTCAATCGTTTGGACGATTGCCCCACTAAGGATTCTCCCATTGGCACAAACTGAGCCCCATCCCGCATCCCCTTGTTCGTCCCTTGCTTCTGATCATGCCCTCCGCCGCTGTGCCGAGATTCGCGCACAGGTCATCTCCGCCGGGCTCTATGCGCCAATCGCCGACGCCGCGCCGGAGACTCATCCCGCCGGCCTGCACGCCACCACCACCTGGCGCGTCAGTCCCTGTCCGCTCTTCCTCTCGCACGAACAACTCGCCTTTTTTACCAACTTGGGGCCCCAGTTGTTGACGTTCTATCGCGCCCTCAACCGGCTCTATCAGGACAGCGTGAAGGGCCAGCAACCAGCCTGGGTGGCGCGCTATCTCGACCAGGGCAAACCCGAATCCTTGATCGCCTACAGCCGGATGAAACGGTTCCGCGACGATCTGCCCGCCGTGATCAGGCCGGATGTGATTCCCACCCAGGATGGCATGGTCATCACCGAACTGGACTCGGTCCCCGGCGGGATCGGACTGACCGCCTGCCTCTCTTCCATTTATAGCGGGCTCGACGCGCCCCCCCTCTCGATCGCCGGAGGGCCAGACGGCATGGTGCGCGGGTTTGCGGCTATGTTACAGGCGGTGCAGGGCGCACGAGCCGGCTGTATCGCCATCGTCGTGTCGGACGAAGCCAAAGACTACCGGCCGGAAATGGCCTGGCTGGCCGCACGGCTCCGCGAACGGCAGGTGGAAGCCTACTGCGTGGAACCGCGCGACGTCCGTTTCACCGAAGAAGGGCTGCGGCTCCGGCTCGACACCCGCGAACAGCCGATTGCCCTGCTCTATCGCTTCTATGAACTCTTCGACCTGTTGAACATTCCCAAAGCCGAATTGATTCAGTATGCCGCCAAAAAGGATTGGGTGTCCGTCACCCCCCCCTATAAACCGGCACTGGAGGAGAAGTCCGCCTTTGCCTTGCTGCACCATCCGGTCTTGCGGCCGTTCTGGGAAAAAGAATTAGGCGCCGCCACGTTCCTCGACCTGACGGCGATCATGCCGCGCACCTGGCTGCTCGACCCGGCGCCTATCCCTCCGGCCGCGACGATTCCCGGCCTTCAGATGGGAGGCCGAGCCGTCACCAATTGGCGTGATCTCGCGGCCGCCACGCAGAAGGAACGGCATTACGTCATCAAGCCCTCCGGTTTTTCGGAACTCGCCTGGGGCAGCCGGGGAGTCTCCGTGGGGCACGATCTCCCGCAGGCTGAATGGGCCGCCGCCATCGACCAGGCGCTGTCGTCATTCCCAACCACGCCCTATATCCTGCAAGAATTCCACAAAGGACGCCTGTTCGAACTGGACTACTGGGACGCGGCATCCCAGACGATGCAGCGCATGAATGGACGCGCCCGCCTCTCGCCTTACTATTTCGTCGCCGGCGGCAAGGCGGAACTCGCAGGCATCCTCGCGACGATCTGTTCGGCTGAAAAGAAAATCATCCACGGCATGAAAGACGCCATCATGGTCCCCTGCGCCGTGCCGCCGCAATAAACCGGAAAGAGCGCCGGCCGGAGCCCGCCTGAGGCGATCAGGAATATGTGCACGATCCCCCAACTCCCTCATTCCACTTTCAGGGATGTCCATGGTAGCCTAAGGCCATTATGGCTCTGACGCTGTATCACGTCGATTGGTGTCCGGACTGCGAAGTCGTCCGCGATAAACTCGCGGAACTGGGTGTTGCCTATGACGAGGTGATCGTGCCGGATGCCAGGCCGATGCGGAAGCAGGTCTATGCCGTGTCCGGACAATACTTCGTGCCGGTCCTGACAGACGGCGAGACGGTCCTGACCGAAACACACGATATTCTGTCCCACCTCGATACACACTATGCCAAGACCTCTCCATAGGAGCGCCCACGCTCCCGAACAATCGACGCCAGGGTCAACTCAGCCCTGCCGCGGATGGGTTCATCTCTTGAAAAGGAGGCCGTGAGACCCGTGGAAGAATGGAGACGCATCCTCGCCGAGAGCATCGTCAAGCCGAAAGACCTGGCCGAACGGTTTGGCCTGGACGAGAAAGACATCGAAGCGATCGTCGGTCCCTATCCGATGCGGATCACCCCGACCGTGCTCGGCACGATCAAAGAAAAAGGCGACGCGATCTGGAAACAAGTCGTCCCGGAAATGGCGGAGCTGGCCGATATCGATGCGGAGGACGACCCCCTCGAAGAAGATCTCATGAGCCCGGTGCCCCATCTAGTGCATCGCTATCCCGATCGCGCGCTCTTAATGGTCACCAACCAATGCCCCATCTACTGCCGCTTCTGCACCCGCAAACGGCTCGTCGGGAAACCGGGGTTTCTCAAGAAGGGCGAACTGGACCGGGCCATTACCTATTTACGCGAGCACCGGGAAGTGCGGGATGTGATCCTGTCGGGCGGCGACCCGTTATTGCTCCCCGACTACTTGCTCGAACGGGTGCTCAAAGCGCTCCGGACGATTCCCCACTTGGAACTGATTCGGATCGGCTCGCGGGTGCCCGGCACGTTGCCGCAACGAATCACGCCGAAGCTCTGCGAGATGGTCAAGAAATACCATCCCATTTATATGAATCTGCACTTCAACCACCCGGACGAACTGACGCCCGAGGTCAAAGCCGCCTGCGGCATGCTGGCCGACGCGGGCGTGCCGCTCGGCGCGCAAACCGTGCTCTTAAAGGGCGTGAACGACGATCCCGAGATCATGAAACGCCTCGTTCACCAGCTGCTGCTCGCCCGAGTGAAACCCTACTACCTCTATCAGGCGGATCTGACCAAGGGCACCAACCATTTCCGCACCACGGTCGAGACCGGGCTGAATATTATCAAGGCCCTTCAAGGCCATACCAGCGGCATGGCAGTCCCGCATTTTGTGATCGATGCCCCCGGCGGAGGCGGAAAAATTCCCCTCCTCCCCGACGACTACCTGGTCCACCTCGACGAAGACGGGGCCATGCTCAGAAATTACGAACACAAAACGTTCCACTACCCCCAACCCAAACAGGGCCAGGGCCGCGAGCTGCCGATGGTGGGCGCGCACCCGGGATGGGGATCGTGCGCGAACGGTCATGAGGAGGCGTGAGCATCCGGTGAGCAGACGCGCAACCCAGGGCATTCTCCCCTACCAAGACATCAAGCAACTGATCGCCAACCGGGCCATCACCGCCTCTCCGGCCGTCGAGGAGCGGCAAATCCAGCCGGCCAGCCTCGACTTGCGCCTGGGGCGCAAAGCCTACCGGCTCATCAGCAGCTTTCTCCCGGAACTCTCTACCATCTCCTCACGGCTCAATGTGCTCGACTTCTATCAATCCGATCTCGTGATGTACGAGATGGATCTGACCGAGGGCGCAATTCTGGAGAAGGGCCACGTGTATCTGGTGCCGCTGCTCGAAACCCTTGCGCTCCCCAAGACCTTGCGGGCCAGGGCCAATCCGAAAAGCACCACCGGCCGGCTGGACGTCTTCACCCGCATCGTCACCGACTTGAACACCGGCTTCGACGAAATCCGCGCCGGCTACCAGGGTCCGCTCTTTCTCGAAATCGTCCCGCGCTCGTTCGCGATCAAGGTGCGCACCGGCCAATCGCTGAATCAGATCCGCTTTGTCCGGGGCGAGGCCACGGTCTCCGATGCGTCGCTGAAAACGCTGCACGGCAAATCCCCGCTGCTCTACCACAACAGCGCCCCCAGAAAACCATTGGGGGCCCGTGAATTCCGCGCCGAGCGCGGGCTGTTCCTGAGGATCGATCTCAAAGGGGAAGACCGCGCCGATTCCACTATCATCGGCTATCGCGCCAAGAAAAACAGCCACGTGATCGACCTGGCCAAAGTCGGCCATTACGCCGCCGCCGACTTCTGGGAGCCGCTCCACCGGCACCGGCACAACAGTTTACTCCTGGAACCGGAAGAGTTTTACATTCTGGCCTCGAAAGAGCGGATCCGCGTTCCGGCGGGCTATGCCGCCGAGATGGTCGCCTACGAAGCGGCCTGCGGAGAACTGCGCACCCACTATGCGGGATTCTTCGACCCCGGATTCGGCTACGGCGCCGACGGGGAAATCAAAGGCACCCAGGTCGTCCTGGAAGTCCGCCCGCATGACGTCCCCTTCCTGATCCACGACGGCCAGACATTTTTTAAGGTTGTATATGACCGCATGCTCGACGTACCCTCACAGCTCTACGGCACCACGTTAGGGTCGTCCTATCAGCGGCAGGCCCTCACGCTCAGCAAACATTTTAAAGTGTAACTATGGCCCCCACAGATTTGCCCTCAAAAGATCCGTCGCACAGCCCCCCGCCGCCGTCCGCCGATGACGAGTCGGGAAACGACAAGCAGTTGAGCGTGGCCGGCATGATGACCGGCACCGCGCTGATGTTCATCGGCTTTTTGAACGTGTTCTTGTCGATCAGCGGCGGATTTGAAATCAACGCCGTGCCGCTGCTCATCTACTTCGGCGGCGTGGCCGTCTGGGCCAACGCGGTGATCGAGCACCCGACCTGGCGCTACAGCGTCATGATCGGCGCCATCGTGATCGGGCTGGGATTCTTTCACTACGGCGAAGTGCTCTTCTGGCACAAGCAAGTCGTCTTCTGGTCGACCGTCGTGCTCGTGATGTACTTCATGTTCCGCGAGCCGAAACAGCCGGACCGATAAGGACTGAATACCGCGGCCCCCTTAGCTCACCATCCTGCGCAGATGACGATTTCCGTCATTATCCCGACGCTGAACGAATCCTCGACCATCGCGCGCACGTTGACGCGCACGGTGGCCTTGGGATTCGACGAGATTATCGTCAGTGACGGAGGCAGCACCGACCCCACCGTCCCCATGGTCCAAGTCTGCTGCGACCGCGTCCCCTCCACCCGCCTCGTGACAGGTCCGACAGGCCGCGCACGCCAACTGAACACCGGCGCTCGGGCGAGCGGCGGCGAGATCCTGTTATTCCTGCATGCCGACACAGAGCTGCCCCCCACTGCCAAGACAGTGATTGAGGCGACGCTGGCAGACCAGACCATCGTCGGAGGCCGTTTCGACGTCCGCTTCGACCGCCCCTCCCGCTGGGGCAACACGATCAGCTGGTTCATGAACCGGCGCTCGCGCATGACCGGCATCGCCACTGGCGACCAGGCCATCTTCGTCCGGCGCCAGGTCTTTGAGCAGATCGGCGGTTTCCCGGACATCCCCTTGATGGAAGACATCGAATTCAGCTGCCGGTTAAAACGCCTGGGATCCACGGCACCGCTCACCGAGACCGTCACGACATCCTTTCGCCGCTGGGAGCGGAACGGCCCCCTCCGCACAATTCTCTTGATGTGGACCCTCCGCTTCCTGTATTGGCTCGGCGTGAATCCGCATCGACTCAACCATTTCTATAGGGCCGTGCGCTAACAGGCGCGGGGCACGAGGCTAGGGGCTAGAGAACGAGATGAACCACCCATCGACTCCGAAAAAATCACCGCGTCCTACCTCTCACCCCTTGCCTCAAGCCTCTCGCCAGCAGGGCGCAGGAAGCGCCCTGGTGATCTTTGCCAAAGCCCCAGTTCCCGGCCAGGTGAAGACACGCCTGTGCCCACCATTGACGCCGGACGAAGCGGCGACCCTGCACGGCAGCTTTGTCCTCGATACGCTCGAACGCTCCAAGCTTGCGGCCACGAAACTGAAGCTCCCGATCGATCGCTATCTGGCCTGCGCCCCGTCCTCCACACATGTCTTTTTCAAAATTATGGAGGAGCGGCAGGGGGTGAAACTCCTCGACCAAGTCGGCGACGATCTGGGCGCGCGCATGCAGCAGGCCTTCGACGCCCTGTTTGCCAAGGGCTATCGGCGCGTGCTCATCGTCGGGACCGATGTGCCCTCGCTGCCGCTGGAGCACTATAAACAGGCCCTCACCCTCCTGGAGACAAACAACCTCGTGCTCGGCCCAGCCCTGGACGGAGGCTATTATCTGATCGGCCTCACCCGCCCAGCGCCCGAGCTGTTTGCCGGCATGGCCTGGTCCACCGACCGGGTGCTTGCCGCCACACAGGAGAAAGCCGCCCAGCTTGGATTGAGCACCACGCTGCTGCCGCCCTGGCGCGACGTCGATACGATCGACGATCTCAACGCGCTCATCGACGCGGCCGCAGTAGACGTCAAGAAGCCCAAACACGAACAGGTATTTTCACAACGGACCGCCGGAGCCCTCCAATTCATCGGGAAGAAGCTGCGCTCACGGCCCTCATAGCAAGAGAGAGCACGATCAGCATGAACGAACGAGTGGCACTCATCACCGGCGGGGCCAAAGGCATCGGGCGGGGCATCGCCCTCGACCTGGCGTCGCAGCAGTGGAAGGTGGCCTTCTGCTATCGGACCAGCGAAGCCGAGGCGCAACAGACCGCACTGGCCATCACGGAGCGAGGGGGGGAAGCCCTGGCCATCCGCTGCGATGTGTCGGACTCGGTAGCGGCACAGAGTCTGGTACAGCAGGTGGAGCAGCAGTGGGGACGCATCGATGTCCTCATCAACGGCGCCGGTCCCTATCACCGTGTGAACCTGTTCGAAGAAACGGTCGATGGCTGGAGCGAGATGTTCGACGGCAATCTCCACCCGATTTTCTACCTAGCCAAAGCGGTGACCCCCGGCATGAAAGTGCGCAAGAGCGGCCGCATCATCAATTTCAGCATGGCCAACGCCGACCAGATGATTGCCCAGCCTGAGGTGACCGCCCACTACATCGCGAAAGCCGGCGTGCTGATTCTCACCCGCACGCTGGCCAAACTGCTCGCCCCGCACGGCATCACCGTGAACGCGGTATCACCCGGCTTCATCGACTCCGGCAGCGCCCCGCCGGAAGAACTGGCCGGGATGACCAAACGCATTCCCGCAGGCTATATTGGAACGGTCGACGACACCGTCGCAGCGGTGCGATACTTGTTGAGCGAGGACGCCCGCTATGTGAACGGGGCGAATATTCAGATCAGTGGGGCATGGGGGATATAAGGGGATGGGGCTATGCTCGTGATGCTTCCTTGCTCACTGAGCGCGCACCAAGGATGATCGAACTTGCAAACTAGCGGCGGTGCTCGCTCAACGTGCGCAGGGGAACCACCACGAGCACAGCCCCATGGAGGGGAGGGCGAAGATCCATGAAAACCGATCAAGAACGCGAACAGCACCATCGGTTCGTGCAGGCCCTACAGCATGAGCACTTGACCTGCGCCAAGCCAGGATGCGGCGGAGCGATGGATGTCGTCGATCTCACGCCGCACAACGCCCGGATCAAGACCTACGAAGCGACCTGCGAACGCTGTCACGTGGTTGAGAAGATTACCGGCAAGGAAGAACACTCACCGTCCTGGGATGTCGCCTCGATCACCATGATGGCCGAAGTGCATCTGCTCCACGACCAGCCGACCTGTCCGTTCGACGATACGCCGATCACGTTCATCTCGATGCCTAATCCCCGCCGCAAAGCCCGCTACCGCCTCTGCTGCTTCTACTGCGGCCGCCACACCGAAATGAACTGGCCGCCACCGGAAGCGAAACGGTAGAGAGCCCGAAAGCGTGATGGGCAGCCAAACATCGGATCGTTGCAGCTAATAGCGATTGAAGGAGATGCTGCAGTGGAACCCTGGCTAAGTTTTTATTTGCCACATTTTGCACTGCTAGAGGAAGCAGAGCATTTCGTTCAAGCATGTGAGAACCTCCATCCGTTGGCACCAAATCATGATGCCAAAATAATGATGCATCAGACTCAACGGTTGATATCCATCGCGGACGATCTGCCACAAATTAGGCCGCATAAGGAACCGCTGCAGGTGTTGTTTCTGATAATGTGCTCAGAAAACATTGCCAAAATTCACGACGGATTCAGCGGTGAAGGAAAATCACGGCATTATGTTCAACAATTCTTTAACAAATTTCTTCCGCAGTCAGACAAGGACACCCTGTCTCATGGCTTCACGGTTAATACAGACCTGCTGCCTCCTATTGGATTCAGCAAAGCTGTAGACCTGTTATACGACATCCGTTGCGAAGTGGTTCATGAAGGAAACTATACGGATTTTGCGTTTCATGATGGTCGCATGTCGTTGGTAAATACCGACCCAGCCGTGACTGCTGAGATCTCACTCGTTCAAATTCGTGACATCGTTGTCCGAGGATGCATTAGAGCGGTCAAGGATAAATTGCAAAGCGCCTAAACTGCGCCTCAAACCAATCGTTTAACAATGGCGGCTAGACTTCGAATTTTCTGCTTACGAGGCTCACAGTTGAACCACTTTGCCGCCAGCTAAACGCATTCAATTTGTACTTGAAGAGGATACGAATATGGCTTTGCCCATCATATGTTCAGAATGTGGCATCCATAATTCACCAGAAAATCGATGGTGTGAATGTGGCCATGAATTGGACAAAGTTCAGAAACTGCCCTCAGTTCCTCCTGCTGCCATAGCCACAGAACAAAAAAACTATACCGCACCAAGATCTTCCCTGTTTCAACGAATCATAGAATATGAAACCCAGGATTGGGTGGCGCTCAAAAGCTACGTCGTCGCGCATTGGCGTGGAGACCTACCTCTTGGATTGAGTTTCTGGGTCAATTATTTGGGAATAAACGTCCTAGCGTATTTTATCTTCGTCAAATGTATCGACTCCGTTCTTGCCGAAAACTCACTTCTTCATGCTCAGCTGCGATTGGTCGTTTTGTACTTTTCATCATTTCTATTATCTCCTTGGCAGATTATTGGCCTCTGGCGATCCGCCCAGAATCATCTTCTGATGAAAAGGCCTGCCTTCTGGGCCAGGTGCGCTCAAGCGAGTTGTATTTTTATTGGAGCATCTGTGTTTTGGTCGTCCTTATCTATTTTCGAATGGACTGGCATGGTTTTTCGTGACAGTGGTTACAAATATACGGTAACTGTCATCCATCATCCTCAAGATGACTTTGATGAGATTGTAGTCAGCGGATTCATGGGACCTGGGATTGCCGACAAAGTAAAAGACGAATTGGCGAATACGCCAAAGGCTTTTATTGTGACGCTGGAACTTGTTGGGGGTCTTCTGCAACAAGCTGAGAAAATTGGAGAGTTGATCGAAAAACGCCAATTGGCAACATACACAGGAACACAATGTGACAGTGCCTGCACCTATGCGTTTATGGCAGGATCATCTCGCATTCTCCATTCTGACGGAAGACTTGGGTTTCATGCGTTTCAGTGGATCGGACCTGACTGGTTCAATATGAACAACTCGCAAGCAAACGAGGGCGGCACCGCTTATTTCAGGAAACGTGGGGTCAGGCCGAAATTCATAGAAAAGGCGTTTAGCGTTCCGGGTACAGACATGTGGCACCCTTCCGTCGAAGAACTGATTGATGCAGGAGTCGTTACGCACACATATGATGGCTCAAAATTTGTAGACCGCAGGTAGAACTGGAGAAACCTAGCAGTGACACTGCCTTGGCGAGCGCTACTGAGGGATATTGGCATTATTTTTGTCCTTACCTTTATTGGAGGGCTTCTCATGCCCTTTGCACCAACTGCTATTAAACAGAATCCATATGTTGGGGCAACAGTCATCATTCTCTTTGGCGCTATGGGATTTTGTATTGCCGGTTGCTTAACAAAGGTTGACCGGTTTAAGTATCTCGGCATGGTGTTTCTAGGGACATGGTTTACTGGCGTTATCAATGTAATTATTGGGCAGCCTCTTAGCACATGGCTGGCCAGTAGCGTTTCGGTTGCATACATGGCAATCTTGGGCGGAGGGCTATCCTACTTTGTTGCGCCAACGCCAGTGGAGAATCAAAACTATTAATCGTAAGTCTAAATTGGTTGTGGATTGGAATCGTTGTTTCGCTAGCAGCTGAGATTCGCCTGCTAGACTCAAGGATGCTGATGCCGGCGAAAATTTGAGGGGGAATTAGAAACTCTCCAGCAACGAAGCAAGGGCACCTTACACTGCCCCCACGAAGCCAAAAGGTGACCGCGGCCACCCGAAACAACACCGGCGGATGCTCGCCACGAGCACCCGCCGGCTGATCCCTGCACAGGATACGATCGCGATTTATTTCCCGAACGCCTTCTTCAGCAACGGCTCGATCTCACCCTTTGCCGCCATCGGATCGAGGATGTCGGTGTCGCCGTAGAAAGTGCCGTCGATGAAGACTTTGGGCAGCGTCGGCCACTTGGTGATCTTCGTGAGGGTTTCCCGCTTGGTGGGCTGGGACAGCACGTCGATCACTTCGTAGGGGTACCCGTACTTATCGAAAAACTGCATCGTCTCGCGGGTAAACCCGCACATCGGCATCTGCTTGGTCCCCTTGCCGTAGATGAGGATCTTATGGGTTTTCACTTCCTGCTGAATTTCGTCTTCAATTGGGTCTGCCATCGTCGGCCTCCTTTGTATCGATCGCCTATCTGTAACTATTTTTCGTCATTGGTCCGCGCCGTCAACTCCAACGCATGGATCCGTCCGTCTTTCATGGGAACGTCCAAGGCCTCATAGATCAGCCGGTGCCGGTCCAGCAAATTCTTCCCACGAAACACATCCGAGACCACCACCACTTTGAGGTGATCCATAGTCCCGGTCCGATCCGTGACCGTCACAACCGCATCCGGCATGCACTTATGAATGTAATCCGTCAACACTGCTGGTGTAATCATCCAGGCCTCCGTTTCCCTTCGGAGAATACCTTAGCCTAAACGGGAAACGCAATTCGACGGGGACGTCGGACGATCGGTGGCGCAAGCACAAGATGCCGAATCCTTTTTTATCCACCCTGAATGAGTTTGGATACGGGCGCCTGCGGAATCCTCTCAGCTCGCGACACACACCGGCCGATTACCGCCGCAATCTCATGGGGTTCAACACTCTGCACGACTTCATCGCCATCGGCATAGTCTTTGCGCCCCTCCCGCGTATCAACACAATTACGTAGGAAGGAGAGCATGATGTATCTCGCGATGCTCCTGTGGGCAGCCGTGCTGCTGATCGTCGGCGTCGCCTTCCTTCGCCGCATGTGGTGACCGCGCCTCGGCATTGCTGGCCTCCTTCATCCCCCATCCCCGCATGGTGCATCTCAGCCAGCGGTGGTGGTGGCTTTCAACCAACTCCATCCGTTCGTTTTCCCCTCACATCACCAAATCATTCAATATCACGGCTTTTTCTTTACGCGGCACGAGGCATCGAGATTGCTCATACAGAAATGCAAGAGAGGCCACCATGAATCGATCCAACCAACTCTGTGCCATCATCCATCACCCAGGAGGCTGCCATGACGGAATTTAAATCGGGGTTCTTCGTCGGCGAAGAAAATTGCAACGGACGCGTCCTCGTCGTGGACGACGAGGCGGATATCCGCAAGGTCGTCCGTATGACCTTGCAGAAAGCCGGCTATGAAGTTTTGGAAGCGGAAAACGGAGAAAAAGCCATCGAGACGATTAACAGCGGCGAAAACCGTCTGCTGCTGGATGTGATGATTTGCGATATCCGCATGCCGAAGGTCAACGGCATCGAGGCCATCGCCTATTTTCGCCAGAACTACCCGCGCGTGCCGTTGATCGTGCTGACCGGTTTCCCCGATACCGACATGGCCACCTCCCTGCTGCGGCAAGGCGTGGTCGATTATCTCGTGAAACCGGTCGAGGGCGAGAAGCTCAAAGCGTCTGTCGCACGCGCCATGGAACAGAGGGAATTGGCCCCGCTATGAAACCAGTGGGGCCCCATCACACTAAGCTCGACCGGGGGGAGAGGACCGCATCTCCATCCTCTCCCCTCTCGGCACACCAGGGTTCGACTCGTCCTATGAGCACCTCACACCCACTGCCCGCCGCTCCCGCCAAAGTCGCCATCATCGGGGCGGGGCGGGGCGGGACCGCCCTGCTGGACCTGCTGCATCAAATTCCCGCGATTGACATCGTCGGCATCAGCGACCGCAATCCGCAAGCCCCCGGCCTGCAACGGGCGCGCGATCTGCACATCCCCGTGGTCGAACACATCGACGATCTTCTCCACAACCACCACACCCAACTGATCCTGGATGTGACCGGAGACCCCGCGATGGATCAACGCCTGCGCCGTGACGCCCGGCCCGGCCTCGACATCCTCAGCGGATCGGCCTCCCGCGTCGTCTGGGAACTGGTGCAGCACGAGTCCGCGCTGCAGGCCGAACTCCTCCACGCTGAAAAACTCGCGGGAATCGGGTCCTTCGCGGCCGGAATCGCCCACGACATCAATAACCCGCTGCAGCTCATCCTCGGGCTGGCTGAAAATCTGGCGGACGAAACGGATCTTTCCACCGTCCACGAGCACGCGCGCGAGATTATCGAAGCCGTCAAGCGGACGACGGCGATCTGCCGCGATCTCACCTCCTACGCCCGGCGGTCCGCCGCCCACCAACAGAGCCTGGTAGACGTGAACACAAAGCTCGACGATGCCCTCAAAATCGCCCGCTACGCCGTCGCCTTTCAAGACATCGCGGTGGTCAAGGCCTATGCGCCGGACGCCGCCGTGCCGGGGAATGCCGACGAGCTCCTGCACGTCTTCGTCAATCTCATCACGAACGCCGTCCAGGCGATGGAGCACGGCGGCACCCTGACGCTGCGCACCGTAGCCGAGGACACGGGTGTGTCCATTCAGGTGTCGGATACGGGCTGCGGCATTCCGCCCGAGCTGTTCCACGAAATCTTCGAGCCGTTTTTTACGACCAAGCCTCCCGGAAAGGGCACCGGGTTAGGGCTGTATAATATCAAGCACGTGATCCATCAGATGCACGGCACGATCGCGGTAACCAGCGACATCGGCCGCGGCAGCACCTTCACCATCACCTTGCCCCGCACCACTTCAGCGTGACCCCATGGCGACACCCAGGCCGGCACAGTCCCTCTACACGCGACAAGGCACCCGGTGGGGCCTCAAGGCCAAGCTGATCCTTTCGATGCTCTTCGTCGGGGTCGTCCCGCTCGTCGTCGGGTTGAGCATGGCCTTCTGGCAAGGATCGCAAGAAATTCGCGACGTCAACGGAGAAAGCTTCAAAGCGCTCGCCACCGAGGCGGCCAGAAAGCTCGATCTGCTGGTCGCCGACGAAGTGGCGCGCACCGCGCGCATTGCGAACGACCCTCTGGTCGTCCAGGAACTCGAGCGTCGGCGGGATGCGCTCGCGAACCGCCAAGCCCAGGGCCCAACCGATGAAGAATCCCGATGGGCAGCCCGCGACCCCGGCCTCGTCAAGCAGATCAACGGCAGCCCCCTCGCCGCGCTCTTACAGGAGTACTACACCGGCACGCGCAGCGCCCCCGATCAACTGCTCCCCCAGGTGGTGCGCTCGGCCACGAAGATGCTCTTTCTCACCGATCTCCAGGGCACGCTGGTGGCCGCCATGACGGCCAATCCGAGCTACCGGCACAGCCAGACGCCCTGGTGGCAAGGCGCCTACAACAAGGGCGTCGGCAAGCTGTACATCGAAGACGTCCATTTCAACAAGCAGGCGGACGCCTACGTCTTTACGATTTCGGTGCCTGTCATGGACAGCCTGCGCTACGAAGTGGTCGGCGTGCTGCACCGCGTGATCGACGCCAAAGAGTTCTTTTCCCCCTCCACCCATGTGATCCGGTTTGGGAAAACCGGCCACGTCATGTTGATCGACAGCCGGGGAATCGTCATGAGCTGCCCCATCCTCCCCACCGGGGTCGCGCTCTCCGACAGAAGCCTGACTCCGCTCATCACCCTGTTACAGCCCGGCTGGGTCGAAGCCCCCAGTGACGGGCACGGAGGCCATACCGCCTCCATTATCGGCTTTGCGCCGCTGCCGGAAACCAGCCGGGCCACCAACGGCTCCCTCAGCGGCGGCTCCTGGCATACATTCGTCTGGCAATCCTCCGACGAGCTCTTCGCCCCCATCCAGCATCTGTTTATGTGGATGACGGTCTTCGGCAGCGTGGCCATTGCGCTCCTCGCCGTGCTCGGCTATGTCGCCGCCAGCCGCATTGTCACACCTGTGCGCACGCTGCAACAGGCGGCCCAGGCCATCGGACGAGGGGAGCTCCGCACCGCCATCGACATCCGCACGGGAGACGAGCTGCAAGACCTCGCCGATGAATTCAACCGCATGAACGCCCAGTTGGAAGCCGCCTTTGCCGGGCTGACCGACCAAGTGACCCTCAAAACCCAAGAGGTCACGTACCTCCAGCGATCCACCGATCAAATCCTGGACGCCGTCCCGACCCCCATCATCTTGCTCAATACGCGGGAGTCGGTCCAATACATGAATCGCGCCGCGCGCGCGGCCTTTCACCTGTCGCCGGAGGCCACCCTGCCGTTCTCTCTGGCCACACTGCAACCGCTTGGTACCGTCGTGCACTCGCAGCTGCGGCAGGACGCTGCCGGAGAAGAAGCCGGCTCGCCACCCCAGAGCGGGCACCCGCGCGACCCGCTCGCTCCGGCCGCGAGTCACGACGCCGGTCACACCCGATCCCGCTCGGAACTGCAGATCGGGCCGCGCACGTATCACTATCAGTGGTTCCGCCTCCCGGGCCGCCCGGGAATCGAGCCCCGAATTGGATTGGTGCTGCGGGACATCACCGACGAAAGCCGGCTGCAGGATCAGCTGATTCAGGCGGAGAAGTCCGGCAGCCTCGGAGTCCTGACCGCCGGCATCGGGCACGAACTGAACAATCCGCTGTTCGGCATCGTCGGCCTCGGAGAAGCCATTCTGGACGAAACCGACCTCTCCCGCGCCCAGTCCCATGCCCGCGATATCGTCGCGCAGGGACAGCGCATGGCCGCCATCATCCGCGACTTCACCGGAGTGACCACGCGGGAAAGCTCGGATCAGCGCATCCCTGTGTGCATAGAGGAGACGATCGATCAAGCACTGGCCGCCATGCATACCGCCGCCGACATGCGGCAGATCACGATCGAAAAACTCTTTTCCGGCAAGACCATGGTCCTGGCGCTCCCGGATCAGCTCCGGCAGGCTGTGATGAATTTGCTCATGAACGCGGTGCAGGCCATGAAAGGCGTCGGCACGGTGCGCATCAGCACCGCCGTCGCCGACCGGTTTGCCATAGCCGAAATTACCGACACCGGTCCCGGGATTGCCCCGCACCATCTGGCAAAAGTTTTCGATCCGTTTTTCACTACCAAAGAACAAGGGGAGGGATCGGGGTTGGGCCTGACCGTCGCCCGCCGCATCATCAGAAAATTCGGGGGAGACCTTCGAATCGA
The DNA here is from genome assembly GCA_035968315.1 of Nitrospira sp. NCBI lineage: Bacteria > Pseudomonadati > Nitrospirota > Nitrospiria > Nitrospirales > Nitrospiraceae > Nitrospira > Nitrospira sp. Next base: position 497,280 of record JAVYIN010000007.1, on the reverse strand, counting down.
CAGTCGTGAAGGACAGGGCACGACCTGCATCATGACCCTTCCGGCGATCCCCCCCCCGCCATCACCCGAGGAGGAGCCATGGACCGCTTCCGCACCGCGCTCGGAGCCGCAGCCGTCACGATCATGATCGGAAGCCTGCTGGCGATTCCCTTCTCTCCGTCGGCAAAAGAGCCGCCCGCAGCTCAAGGCATCTCGCCCGAAAAGGTCGCCGACTATGTGCATGCGATCGTCCAAGCCGATCGGACGATCTACACGACCCAAGTGGTGACGCGCATGCAGGAGAAAGGCATTGTGAAGGCCAGCGAGCATTGGGAACAGGACAATGCGCTGCCGCTGCCCGCCCAGTTTCTGCAGCATTCGGGACGGATCGTCGCCGAAAGCGGCCGCGGTATCCGGTACCGGCTGATCGGCCTCTCCCCAATCTATCAGCGCAACGCCCCCGCCACCGACTTTGAGCGGAACGCCCTGGAAACCCTTGCACGCCAACCGAACCAGCCCGTCATGGGCATGGTCGCCAGCGGGAAAAAGCAGTTCTTCCAAGCCATCTACGCCGATCGCGCGGTCTCTCCGACCTGCATCATCTGCCATAACAGCCATCCGCTGAGTCCCAAGCGGGACTTCAAAGTGAACGATGTCATGGGAGGCATTGCGATCACGATTCCGCTGGAGTAGGGAAAGACGTTCGGCCACGCAGACATGGCGCGGCGCGTGCGAATGCCGGATGCTCCGAGCCTTACACCGGAGAGGGAGGATTCGTCGACGCCACGGGGGCCGGCGCGTAATATTCTTCCCGGTAAATTTGGACGGCCGTCATGAAGAGACTGATGATGATCGGGCCAACAAAGAGCCCGATCAGCCCATACAACGCCAGCCCGCCGAGCACGGACAGCACCAGCAGCAGGACGGGAATCTGCACCTCCTGTCCGATCAGCCAGGGACGGAGAAACTGATCGACCATCGAGACCACGCCGACGCCCCAAACCAGCATCCCCAGCGCCTTCCCGACCGCACCGATCCACAACAGATACAGGACCACCGGCCCCCATACCAGCGCCGTGCCGCCGAAGGGAATCGGCGCCAGCACGATGGTCAGCGCCGTGAGCACCACCGGAAACGGAACCGCCAGCACCAGATAGGCCAGCCCCGCCAGCACGCCCTGCACCATCGCCGTCACCAACATCCCCTTCACCACCGCCCGCACCGTCTGGTCCAGCCGGGTCACGATCTTCCGCTTATGCGACTCGTCCATGGGAATCAATGCATACAGCCCGGCCAGCCAGCGCTCGCCGTCTTTGAGCAAAAAGAACAGCACCAACAGCATGATGAAAAAATTGCTCACGAGCACCACGGCATTCTTGAGCACATCCCCCACCTGACTCACCAAAAACTGGCTCAGCCACTTGGCCCCGGCCATCACCGAATCCTCCATCGACAGCGCCTGCATCCTGTCGGCCGTCACCAGCGAGCGCAACCCCTTGCCGATCAGCGGCACCGCGGCCACACGCTCCGGCAGCTGCTGCAATCCCCCGGCCGCGATCCACTCCCTCACCGCCTGATCCACCGCCCCCGCTTCGCCCACCAGCAGCGCACTCATCCACACCAAGGGCACCACGACCACCGTCAGCACCCCGAAGGTCAGGCACCCGGCAGCCAGCGCATCACGCCCCCCCACGACCAGCGTCAACCGGCGGTGGAGAGGGAACACCCAATGAGCCAGCAGGCCGGCCCACAAGGCCGGGAAGAGGAATGGCTGAAGAATCAGTCCAATTTGATACAGCAACAACGCCAGGAGGGCGAAGAACACGATGGTGAACAGTTGCGGACGAATCATAGAGGCCGCCGGCTCAGGTGAACGCACGCGTCGTTGATAGCAGATCCAGGGCCGCTTGTCACCGCAGGAAGGCCGTACGCGCGGAATGAGAGAATAAGGGGCGGTGCCGCACAACAGAGGCACGCCCCGGCATGGAGTCACACGTCCTACAAATCAGACTCTTTCCCGATGAGGGCCACCGGACGGTTTCGGTGGCTGGCCTGCTCGCGCGGATGAGCCGGCTGGCGCGGCGCTTCCTCGGGCCATGTCGTGACGCCCATATCGCTCGTCCCCTGAAATTTGGCGCCTTCCTCCATCCCAAACATCGGCGTATGCACATCGCCCATCAGCAGGCCGGTCTTGAGCAATTGCACCCGCTCACTCGCCGTCACCGTCGCTTTGATGCGCCCGCTGCTGATCAAAACACCAGCCGTAATCGTGCCCTTCACGACCCCATCTTCCCCGACAATGACCTGGCCCTTGGTATAGATGTCGCCTTCAAGACGGCCATCGATGCGCACGGTGCCATCGACGCGAATTTCGCCCTTCAGCTCAACCCCTTTGGCCAACAGCGTAATGTTGCCGTCATCAAACCCGTTTTTTTTCATAGCCGATCCCCTCTCACCAAGATTCGCATCACAGAATACCCCAGGACGGCAGGGATACCTAGCAGTTTGTGGAAACAACACGCCCCCTGAACCGAAGGGCCCGCCCCGCTTACAAGAATCCAAAGGTCTGCTTGAGGCGGTCCCACAATCCGCTGCCATGGACCTCGCACAACACCGTCGGCTCCGTGCCCTCGCGAAACACTTCCGTCACCCGTTCGGGACATTGCGACGTCGCCAACTGCCCTGTCCGGGGATCGATCGGCCGCGAAACAATCCCGGTGGCCACCTCAAAATCCGGCGCATCCTCCGGAATCAGACGGCGCGCCAGATCCACCCAAATCGGCAGCGCCGCTTGTGAACCCGTCAGCCGGATCGGCCGTTCATCGTCGAATCCCACCCACACTCCGATGACCAATTCAGGCGTATAGCCGACAAACCAGGCATCGTGATAGCCGTCCGTCGTCCCGGTTTTCCCGGCCACCGGACCGCGCAACCCCAGCCCTCTGGCCTTGACACCGGTGCCTCGGTCGATGACGCCTTGGAGCAGCGAGGTGATGAGATACGCGGCCTGCGCGGAAGCGGCCTGCTGCCGATCCAGCACCGGGCTCCACACCGTCTCGCCGGTCTCGCGCGCCAGGTGCGTGACCGCCACCGGCCGCGCCACCACCCCCTCATGCGCCAACCCGCCGTAGGCGGACGTGATCTCCAGCAAGGACACCGATGCGCTCCCCAAGGCGACGGACAAATTCTCCGGCAACGCCCCTTGCAGGCCAAACCGGCGCAACGTGGCATTGACGGTGGCCATCCCGACCAGCTGCGCGGCCCGCACCGCCGGAATATTCAACGACTGCTCCAGCGCCGCCCGCACCGTCACCTGGCCGTGAAACTGCCGGTCATAATTCTGCGGGGACCAGGGCCCGGCCCCCGAGTCGAACGTCATCGGTTCGTCGGCCAGCAACGTGGCCGGCGTCAGCCCCGCCGCCCCCGCTTCACGGCTGGCTTCAAACCCCGCCAGATACACAAAGGGCTTGAAGAGCGAGCCCGCCTGACGCCGCGCCTGCACGGCGCGATTGAATTGGCTGGTCCGATACTCGCGGCCGCCCACCATGGCCAGCACATGCCCCGTGCGCGCCTCCAGCACCACCACCGCCCCCTGCAACGGCGGCTCCGCCTCCTTCAGCGCCGGATAGGTCCGCTCCAGCTTGGCCAATCCATTCCGCAACGCTTCCGTCGCCAGTTGCTGGACATAGGCATCGAGCGTGGAATACAGGCGCGCCCCTTCAGGAATGCCAAGCCCCGTCCCCTCTTCCACTTGCCGCAACAGATAATCGACAAAGTACGGCGCGTCCGGCAGCACGTCTTCCGGCAGCGCCACCTGCACCGGACGATTCACCGACCGCATCCAGGCTTCATCCGAGAGCAGCCCTTCCTCACGCAGCCGGCGCAGCACCACATTGCGCCGCTGCGTCGCAAGCTCCAGATTCTTCACGGGAGAGTAGGCATTGGGCCCTTTGATCAACCCCGCAATCAGTGCAACTTCTTCGATGGACAGCGCTCCGAGGGGCTTCCCAAAATACCGATGCGCCGCTTCGCCGACCCCATAGATCGAGACCGACCCGGCCTGCCCCAGATAAATTTCGTTGAGATAGCTTTCAAGAATCTCCTCTTTCCGGTACTTGCACTCCATCACCAGCGCCGCGACGACCTCACGCACCTTGCGCGTCAACGTCCGCTGCGGCGAGTAGAAGAGATTCTTCGCCAATTGCTGCGTAATTGTGCTGCCGCCCTGCACCACCCCGCCGCGCGTCACGTTGGCCCAGAACGCCCGGCCAACGGCCACAGGATCGATTCCATAGTGAGAAAAAAACCGCCGGTCTTCGACCGCCAAGACCGTCTTGATGACATCGGGCGGGATCTGGCTGTACGGAATCCACTCGCGGAGTTGGCGGGAACTGCCGCGCATCCCGCTCAACAAGGGCGGTTCGAGCAACACAAACGGGAGCGATTCCTGCTCCTGGACAGACAGGACATTGGCGATCACCCCGTCAATAATGTCCAGCCGCACATGCCGGGCCGGAATGTGCGTATCGTCCTGCGCACGGAGGAACAGCTCGAATCCGCTCGAATCCGCCGCATAGTCACCGGGAGCCCGAACGGTGGGCACGGCCTGATAGCCCAGCCGATGCAGCCGGTCGAGCAGCCCCGATTCAACCACATGCACACCGGGCTTGAGGAGAAAGGGCGCGCCATAAATCAGCAGCGGCGGATGCTCATCGCTCTTGGGCAGCGCAAGGGATGCCGCCAGCATCGCGCCATAGCCCGCGAGCGTCAGACAGGCCAGCCCAAGAAGGGCGCCAATCCCACCCACCGTCCATTTTACCCAGCGGCCACGTGCGCGCATGCCACTCTCCTTCGTGACCACAGCCTACACGAGGGACGGGCGAGACGCGACCATGATCGCGCCGGCGCGGTCACGGAAGAATTCACCAGTCCGATGCGTTCGTCGATGCGCTTCGGCCTGTTACCGGCGGCTTGACTTCGCTCTGCTCGTTCAATGACTTGCGCCATCGCCTCCCTCCGGCCCATTGGCTCATCTCTGCACCCCCCTCTTCCGAGGTAACTCCTCCGGGTCTAACAATTCTCCGCAGATCCGCTATGCTCATGTGGACAACGGATAGGCGCCTGGTCCTGTCATCAAAAGGAGAACGACATGAGCTGTTCACGCTGCTGCGGCCTGATGATCAAGGATCATTATATGGACCATGAAGGCACCTCCGGATACACCTGGATGAGTGCCTGGCGCTGCATGAATTGCGGCCATGTCCACGACACGACCATCGAGCGGAACCGCCAGCCCCTGCAGGCCCAGCGGCCGGTATTGGCCGTTGTGACCAGCGAAGCCGATTACGCCGGGGAAGACGTCCACTTGGGAGCGGAAACGATGGTCGCCCAGGCAGCCTGAGCACAACCTCTTCGTAACGGATTATCCAGGGAGCATCTGGCATGGCCTCGATCCTCATCGTAGACGACGAAGAACCCATTCGGCAGCTTCTCCGCTCCATCCTGGAAGGGGACGGCCATCAGGTCATCGAAGCCGCCGACGGACGGGAGTGCCTGACCCTCTACCGGCAAGCGCCAACCGACCTCGTGATCACCGACATCTTGATGCCCGAACGGGACGGCATGGAAGTAACCCTCGAACTCACGCGCGAATTCCTCGACGCCAAAGTCATCGCCATGACCGGCGCCACGGGAGGGCAAAACTTCCTCAACGTCGCCAAGCTCTTCGGCGCCCGCCAGCTGCTCCAAAAACCATTCGGCCTCCAGGAGGTCCGCCACGCAGTCCAGTACACCCTAACGCATTAGTCCCAAACACGCCCTAGCCAGGCATGCCGTATCCTTGCTACACTACCGATTAGAGAAACCCTCTCCCAACTCGGGACTGCTCTCCACGACAACATCTGTTGCCTCGTCACCGAATAACACTCCACGGGATTGTCTATGCCACCCACCATGCTCTTGAGTTGCGAATCCATCAGCAAAAGCTACGGCGTGAAGCCGCTCTTTTCCGGCTTGTCCATCGGATTGGCCGAAGGCGACCATGTGGGCCTGATCGGCCCGAACGGATCCGGGAAATCCACGCTCCTGAAAATTCTGGCCGGACTCGAAGATCCCGACGACGGCACCCGCTCGGTTCGCCGCCATGTCCGCATCGGCTACGTCCCCCAAGAGCCCTCGTTTCCCCAGGACCTGACCATCGAAGAGGTGCTGGCGCAAGTGTTGCGCGACGACGGGCTCGACCCGCATGAAGAAAGCGGCCGGATCACCCGTGCGTTGAGCCTCGGCGAGTTTCCGAATGCCGAGCAGACCATCCGCACCCTCTCCGGCGGCTGGAAAAAACGCCTGGCCATCGCCCAATCCCTGCTGCTGGAACCGGATGTGCTGATGATGGACGAGCCCACCAACCATCTGGATGTCGAAGGCATCCTCTGGCTGGAGCGCGTGCTGCGAGCCGAATCCCGCGCCTTCCTCGTCGTCAGTCACGACCGGCGCTTCCTCGAATCGGTCGCGGGCCGCATGATCGAAATCAGCCGCATCTACCCCAACGGGGTCTTTGAAGCCAAAGGCCGCTACAGCGACTTCCTGGAGCAGCGCGATGCCGCGCTGCACGCGCAGGCCAACGAACAGGCCACGCTCGCCAACAAGGTCCGCCGCGAAGTCGAATGGCTCCGCCGCGGGCCGAAAGCCCGCACGACGAAAGCCAAAGCCCGCATCGACTCAGCCGGCCAGCTGATCGACGCCCTCGCCGAAAGTGAATCCCGCCGGGAATCGGCCCCAGCCGGCATCGACTTCACGGCCTCCGGCCGCCGATCGAAACAATTGATCGTCGCCCAGCATCTGAGCAAAGCGCTCGGCCCCAAGAAGATCGTGACCGATCTGGACCTCATCCTGGGCCCCGGACAACGGTTGGGCCTGCTGGGCCCCAACGGCAGCGGGAAATCCACCCTCATGAAATTGCTCTCCGGCACCCTGGCCCCCGATGCCGGCACCGTCACGCGCGCCGACAAGCTCCGCATCGTCAGCTTCGAACAACACCGGGATTCCTTGGACCAGCAGGCGACCCTCCGCCGCTCGCTGGCCCCCTCCGGGGGGGACGCGGTCGTCTATCAGGATCGCTCCGTCCACCTCGTCTCCTGGGCCAAACGTTTTCTCTTCCGCCCCGAGCAGCTGGATCTCCCGGTATCCCGTCTGTCCGGCGGGGAGCAGGCCCGGCTCTTGATCGCCCGGCTGATGCTCCAACCGGCCGATGTCCTGATGCTGGACGAACCGACGAATGATTTGGACATCCCCACCCTCGATGTGCTGGAAGAAAGCCTGCTGGAATTTCCCGGCGCCCTCGTGCTCGTCACGCACGACCGCTGGCTGCTCGACCGCGTCTCCACCATGCTGCTGGCGCTGGACGGCGAAGGGAAAGCCGAATGGTTTGCCGACTTCGCCCAGTGGGAAGCCGCCCAGGGGCGCAGCGCCTCGGCAGACTCCGGCCAAGCCCCCGCACGCAACAGCGGCAACGCCGGCCCCCGCGTGAAACCGTCCAAGAAAGGCTTGTCGTACGCCGAGCAAAAGGAGTGGGACAAAATGGAGGCCATGATCGAAAAGGCCGAGGCCGCCGTCGTCGCAACCCAGAAAGCTACGGAGGATCCGGCGGTCATGTCCAACGCCGGCGAGCTGCGGACACGCTATGCCGCGCTGGAGGCCGCACAAACCGCCGTCGAACGGCTCTACGCCCGCTGGGCGGAGCTGGAAGAAAAACGCACGCAGGGCTGACAAGACACCTGCGTGCCGGTCCTGCCGCGAGCGCCTTGCGCCCGACGGAAATTCTTGCTAAGACACGGCCGGCTCGCGCCATCTCGCGGGCCATGGGCCTCGTCCTCGACGACCACTGTGATAGGAGCCTCCCATGGACATGAATCTCTCCTACATCCATAACTTCATCACAACCCACGTCATCCCCTTCGGCTGGACCGTGCTCGGCGCGCTGGCCATCTGGATCCTCGGCAGCTGGACGATACGGCTCCTCCGCGCCGCGTTGGGACGCGCCATGGCCGCGCGCGGCATGGACCACACGCTGGTCGGCTATCTGGATACGGCCACCGGTGTGCTGCTGAAGATCCTGTTGCTGGTCGCCGTGCTCGGCACCTTGGGGGTCGCCACGACGTCGTTCGCGGCCATCATCGCGGCGGCGGGTGTCGCCATCGGCATGGCCTGGTCGGGCCTGCTGGCCAACTTTGCCGCGGGTATTTTTCTGATCGTGCTCCGCCCCTTCCGCGTCGGCGATATGATCAGCGCCGGCGGAATCACCGGCGAAGTGAAAGAAATCGGCGTGTTTGCCACCACCCTGCATACCGGCGACAACCTGCGCGCCGTGGTGGGCAACAACAAGATCTTCTCCGACAATATCGTGAACTATTCCAGCAACGCCTTCCGCGGGGTGGACTTGCGCGCGCAACTCGCGCATGGCGTCGATACGAAAGAGGCGATGGCCCGGATCAAGCAGGCCGTCAGCCAGATTCCCAACCTGGTGCCGGAGCCGGCGCCGCTGGTCGAAATTTTGGAATTCAACGCCTACGGCACCTTGCTCGTCGTCCGCCCGTTCTGCCACAACCGCCATTACTGGCAGGTCTACTTCGACACCAACCGGGCGATTCAAACTGTCTGTAAAGAATCCGGCTATCCCATTCCCGAAGCCCGTCAAGCCATCCGCAGCTTGTAGCGCACAGAATCCGGCACAGCGAACCGCTTAGGGATTCCGGCTAAGCGGCGACGGACTCCCCTGTGTCGCCCACGATCCGATGACCATCCCGGCCGCCGCCGCAAGCAACCCCACCAGTTGCGGCGGCCAGACGGCCTCGGGGGAACTGACTAGTTCGAGAGCTAGCCACGTCACTATTCCGGCGGCAATGGCCGTGACGGCGCCTTGGGTCGTCGCCCTGGGCCAATACAACCCGGCGAGCAGCGGAATAAACGCCACCACCAGCGTCACTTTGTAGGTGTTCACAACCAGCTTGTAGATACTGGCATCCGACCAGAGGGCAATCGCCAGCACGGCAGCGGCAAACGTCACCAAAACCACGCGCATCAACCGGAGGAACTCCGAATCGTTCAGCCGGGGGATGGCTTGTTTCAACACATTCTCACTGAGCGCGACGGAGGGCGCCAGGAGGGTCGCGCTGGAACAGCTCATCACCGCCGACAGCACCGCGCCGAAAAAGATAATCTGTGCGGCGACCGGCGTATGCTCCAGAATCAGGGTCGGCAGGATCAGCTGCGAGTCCGTCTCCAGGATCGCGAGAAAGCGCGCCGGATCGACCAGCGTCGCGGCATAGGCCAGGAACATCGGCACGAAGCAAAAGGCGAAGTAGAGACTGCCGCCCAGCAACGACCCGCGTACCGCCGTCGCCTCGTTTTTGGCCGAGGTGATGCGCTGAAACACATCCTGCTGCGGGATGGATCCGAACATCATGGTCACCCAGGCGCCGATGAAGGGAATCCACGCGTTCAGACTCGCGGGCGGGAAAAAATCCAGCTTGCCGGCCTGCGCCGCATGGGCAACGACCGTCTCGACGCCACCGGCCAGGCCGCTGATCAGCGACGCGATATAGAGCAGCCCGCCCATGATGACCGTAATCTGCACGAAATCCAGCACGGCCACCGAGAACATCCCGCCGAACGTCGTGTACGTCAGCACGATCACCGCGCCGGCGATCATCCCGGCCGGCTGGCTGATGCCTCCGTCGCTGACCACGTTCAACACCAGCCCCAGCACCTTGAATTGCGCCGCCACCCAGCCCAGATACGAGGCCACCACGGCCAGCGTACAGAGCACTTCGACCGTCCGGCTGTACCGGATCCGGTAGAAATCTCCGACGGTCAGCAGATTCATCCGATAAAACCGGGGGGCGAAAAATAATCCGGCAAGAATGAGACAGAGACTGGACCCGAAGGGATCGGCGACGACCCCGCGCAACCCCTCTTTTACGAACGTCGCCGAGATGCCAAGCACGGCTTCGGCGCCGAACCAGGTGGCAAAGACCGTCGCCGTCACCACCGGCAGCGGCAAACTTCTCCCGGCGACCGCAAAATCCTTCGTGTTGTGCACACGCGTGGCGGCGTAGAGCCCGATCCCGACAGATAGACACAGATAGAGAATGACGAACCCGAGCAGCATGCCGCCGATCCAGGATGAATAGATGGCGGGATTCTAACCAGGCCATCGCGAGGGCGCAACGGGAATACACCGTCACCCCGCCACAATGCGCAAGGGCTTTGGAAGAGAGAACGGGGCGATGCCTGTTAGATGGAGCCTGCGGGACGAGAGCGCCCGGCCGCGGAGAACCCGACGGTCAACCGGCATCCCACGAGGAACATCGGCTCTCCGGTCTCGATCTGAATCGGACGGGTCCACCGCACGTGATAGACCATCATGGACCGCAGCCAGCCGAGCTTCGTACTGTGCACTTCGATCAACTGATTGACCGCCGGAGCCGCTCGCATCATGAGCAAAATGCCATGGGCACTGCGGTTGACCGTGAATAACTGCCCCTCGCAAATCGCGACCGCGCCATCCTGAGCCGATTCGCAGATCTCGTAGGCGCAACAATGGCAATCCGCAACCCTGGCTTCCTGCCGGCGATTGTGGCCCCCGGTCGAATCGTCACGCTCTGCACCCACATCCATCGCAAAGGGACGAGTTGTCATAGCCTGCCCCCTATCGCAACCAGTTCAAACCGAACACATCCGCCTACAACCACCTGAGAGCAAAGGCTATACCTCACACCGATCCGTTCCCTATCCCCCAATTTTATGGGGAATTATCGTCACCTCCACCTCTGTAGGCCTGTATTTAACTGGGCGAACTGAAGGGAAAGAGCTGCACCTGAGAAGCCAAGAATCTACAATCTCCTACCCAGGACCGGAGGCCTTCCCCCGCTCCCATCGCCTGTGCCACAATCTGCCCCATTCCGTCTTCTTCATTCCGATCGAGAGGCAGACCGTGAGCATGACACGCATCACCGGCACCAGCCGTCCTTGGATAGAGGCCCTCATCCTCATCGGCACCCTGGTCATCTGGCTCACGCCCGACATCGGTCACGCGCGCAAGGAACTCCTCACCCAGGAAGAAAAAGACCAGCAAGCCAAGGCCGAACGCATTTTTCTTGAAGCCCTCGCCCTCACCGGCCACGGACCGATCGATACGGCCAGTCTCGTGAAGGCGGCAGCCGAACGGCTGGCACAACTCGGCTACCGCACGGTCACCGATCCGGCGCAGCCGCACGACGTGACCCTGAAGATCAAATGCGAAGAGCTCAAAACCTGGGAAGGCACGGGGCGCTCCGGCGGCGATGCCGACATGGTGGATGCCGCCGTGCGTTTATGGAAAGGGCCGGCCTGCCAAATCTCCTATCGCTTCGGCGCCCGATGGGCCGACTGGCGGCACGAAGTCCGCACGGAGTTCGCCAATCCGCAAGAGGCCGCACGGCACGCAGGGCCCACGGATAGCGGCGCCTTTGCCATTGCGAAACTGATCGAGCGCGTCCAGACCGACTCGTTCCCATTTCTGCTCGCCGCCGAGTGGGGGCAAGCGGCGCGCCTGGCCGCCGTGCTGGACACCGCCGGCACCACGCCGCCACAGAAGCAGCTGGTGATCGGTTTACTCGGCACCATGCTCGCGACCGACGCGATCCCGCGATTGACAACGTCGCTGAAAGACCCGGATCAGGCCGTCGCCCAGGCCGCCGCGGCCGCGCTCGGCACCATCGGCCATGAAGACTGCATTCCTGCGCTGCTGAGCCTCTTCCGATCAGGCACCGCGGAACAACATCGCGCGGCCGCCTCAGGATTGGGCCGGCTCGCCCCGCTCCACCCCAATAGCGAGATCGTCCCGACGCTGCTCGCCGCCCTCCCCGCCGAACCGGTCCAGACCCAAACCCTCGTGGTCCGCGCCTTGGGGAAAACCACCGACCGCCGCATTCTCGAACCGCTCCGCGCGCTGCATCGTGCCGTGCTCAAACAGGCGCGATCCGACAGCGCGCCGGAACTCAAAGAACTGCTCGCGACACTGGGCATCGCGCTCGATGGATTCGACGGAACCCATACTGAAGAATAAGCCAGCCGGGCTGCCAGCTTGTGGCCGGCCCACGTGCCCGAACCTGGCGAGAGGAGTATACTGAGAATACGCGAGGTCTCCCATGTACCGAGTCCTTGTTCTTGGAGCGGGAAAAATCGGTTCGCTGGTGGCCTGCCTCCTGTCCCAGCAGGGAGAGTACGAGGTCCATTGGGGGGACATACACCTCGATGCGTCCACACGTCTCGTCGATGAGTTAAAACTCCAGCGCGTTACGCCCAGCCTCCTCGATGTGCGGCACCCCGATGCGGTCAGCACCTACCTGTCGGCCAATCCGGCCGATGCCATCGTGTCCTGCCTGCCCTATTTCTGCAACCCGATCGTCGCGGGACTCGCGCTGACACATGGTGCCCACTACTTCGACCTCACCGAGGACATCGAAGTCACCAGCCAGATCCGCATCCTGAGCGCCGGCGCCACACAGGCCTTCATGCCGCAATGCGGATTGGCGCCGGGCTTTATCAGCGTCGTCACGCACGACCTGATGACCCATTTCGAGACCCTGGACACGGTAAAAATGCGCGTGGGCGCGCTGCCGGTCCATCCCAGCAACGCACTGAAATATTCCCTCACCTGGTCCACCGACGGGCTCATCAACGAATACGGCAACCTCTGTTACGGCATTGAAGCGGGCGAAAAAGTGCCGCTGCAGCCGCTGGAAGGCTATGAAACGATCGAGCTGGACGGGCTGCTGTACGAAGCCTTCAACACCTCGGGAGGACTGGGCACGTTAGCGGACAGCTACGCGGGCAACGTCCAGACGATGAACTACAAAACCCTCCGCTATCCCGGCCACTGCGAAAAAATCCACCTTCTGATGAAAGATCTGAAACTGAACGAGGATCGAGAGACCCTCAAACGCGTGCTCGAGCACGCCATTCCGCAAACACTGCAGGATGTGGTGCTGATTTACGCCTCCGTGACCGGCACCAAAAATGGCGGATTCTTCGAAGAAAATTACGTCAAGAAAATCTACCCCCAATGCATCAAGGGCAAACTCTGGTCGGCGATCCAGGTCACCACCGCCTCCAGCCTCTGCTGCGTCATGGACCTCGTCCTGAAGAACCCGGCGCGGCACCACGGGTTCGTCACGCAGGAATCGGTGCCGTTGAAAGATTTTTTGGCCAACGACTTTGGGGCCTGTTTCCGGTGAATACGAATCGGCCCTCGTTCAACGACTATGGAGGCTGATGCCTATGAGCACGATCCACGCGGCACTTCAGGATCTCGGCATCCAGGCCGTCAATCCTGGCGGCCACGCCGGAACGGCACCGTGGTCCGCCGACAGCAAGGCCCCCGTCTTGCCGTCACTGAATCCGGCGACCGGCGAGACCATCGCCGGGGTCCAGCCCTGCTCCGCCGACGAGTACGACCGCATCGTCAAAGCCTCGCTCGAGGCCTTTGCGAGCTGGCGCCTGGTTCCGGCACCGAAACGCGGAGAACTGGTCCGGCTGATCGGCCTGGCGCTGCGAGAGCACAAGGACCACCTGGGCACGCTGGTCTCCCTCGAAGTCGGCAAGATCAAAGCCGAGGGGGATGGCGAAGTTCAGGAGATGATCGACATGGCCGACTTCGCCGTCGGGCAGGCGCGGATGCTCTATGGCGCGACGATGCCCTCCGAGCGGCCAGCCCACCGCATGAGCGAACAATGGCACCCCTTGGGGCCGGTCGGCGTAATCACCGCGTTTAATTTCCCCGTGGCCGTCTGGGCCTGGAATGCGTTCCTGGCCGCGATCACCGGCGACACGGTCATCTGGAAACCGTCCTCCAAGGCCCCGCTCTGCGCCATCGCCGTGCAGCGCATCTGCAACCGCGTGATGGAGCAGCAGGGCTGCCCGGGGATTTTCTCGCTCTGCGTCACCGACCAGACGACGCTCGCCGAGACGATGGTGCAGGACAAGCGGCTGCCGCTCATATCCTTTACCGGCTCGGTTCCGGTCGGCCGCCGCGTCGCCTCGACCGTCGCCCGGCGCCTGGGACGCACCCTCCTCGAACTGGGCGGCAATAACGCGGTCATCGTCGATGAGACCGCCGACCTCGACCTGGCGCTGCGCGCGCTCCTCTTCGGCGCCGTGGGCACCGCCGGCCAGCGCTGCACCACCACGCGGCGCCTCTTGGTCCACGCCGCGCGGTACGACGAATTCCTCGGCAAACTGGTCAAGGCTTACAGCCAGGTCCGCATCGGCAACCCGTTAGAGCCGGATGTGCTCATGGGACCGCTCATCGATCAGGCCGCAGTGGAGGCCTATTGTGCCGCGATCGAGGAGGTCAAGAAAGAGGGCGGGCAGATCCTCTCCGGCGGGCATGTGCTGAATCGTCCCGGCTGCTTCGTCGAACCGACAATCGTCAGGGCGGAGAATCACTGGCCGGTCGTCCAGCAAGAAACCTTTGCGCCGATTCTCTATGTGATGCCGTTTCAATCGCTTGACGAGGCGATCCGCCTCCAGAACGGCGTCCCGCAAGGCCTCTCCTCCGCCCTCTTCACCAACGACCTGCGGCACAGCGAACGGTTCCTCTCCGCCTCGGGCAGCGATTGCGGCATTGCCAATATCAACATCGGGACGTCCGGCGCGGAGATCGGCGGAGCCTTCGGCGGAGAAAAAGACACCGGCGGCGGACGGGAGGCCGGCTCTGATGCCTGGAAGGCCTACATGCGCCGTCAAACCAATACCGTCAATTGGGGCACGGATCTCCCTCTGGCACAAGGCATCACGTTCGGATCATCGCTCGACAGGAGGAACGGCCATGACAGATCACAACCGTGAACTCGATCAGCTCATGGACAAGATGGTGTCGGAGTACGTCGCACACAACAAGGCCGCAACCGTGCTGAAAGCACTGCTGGACGAAGCCGGCGTCGGACTCGCACCGGTCGTCGACCACGTGACGATCAGAACTCTCGACATCGACCGGGGGGCGGCCCCATTTGCCGCACTCGGCTATGCCTACGACGAAACGCTGCAATACGACGATTGGTATGCCAAGGTCTATCGGAAACCAGGCTACCCCGCCCTCTTCGTCGATCAGGCCTACCCGGACGAGCGCGGCAAGACCAGCATCATCCCCGGCTGGGTGAAGAAGTTCGGCGATCAGGTGTTTCACCACGTGGCTGTGCGTGTCGAAGACATTGAGCAGGCGATCGACCGGCTCAAGAAGGAAGGCGTGGTGTTCGCCGGAAGCATCGTGGGGGCCAGGGGCGGCCAGCTCCGGCAGATTTTTTCATCACCTGAAATGGTCGACGGCCAGCCCTTCTCGGTGCTGGAACTCGCGGAACGGCACCGCGGTTATCAAGGATTCTCCCCGCCGCAAGCCGACAGCTTGATGAAATCCACGGCACCCCGCTAAGCCAATGACCTTCACCGGCCGCGGGCTGGCGGTTGCGTCACGAAACAATCCGTCGTGTGATCGTTCACGAGCCCGCACGCCTGCAAGTAGGCGTAGATGATCGTGCTCCCGACAAACCGGAACCCACGCTTCTTGAGGTCTTTGGACAGAGTCTCGCTCACCGGGCTCGTGGCAGGAATCTCGCTCATCCGCTTCCAGCGATTGACGATCGGCTCCCCGCCGACAAACGACCAGACATAGGCATCGAACGAGCCGAATTCTTGCTGGATGGCCAGGAAGGCCTGCGCATTGCCGACCGCCGAGTCGATCTTGAGCCGGTTGCGGATGATATCGGGATTCTCCAGCAACGCCGCTTTCGTCCTGGCCGTGAACCTCGCCACCTTGTTCGGATCGAACCCCGCGAACGCCTTGCGATAACCGGCCCGCTTCCGCAACACGGTGTCCCACATCAGCCCCGCCTGCGCGCCTTCGAGCACCAGCATCTCGAAATGCGTCCGGTCACGATGGACCGGCTGGCCCCATTCCCTGTCGTGATAGCGGATCATGTGCGGCTTGTCCCCGACCCACCGGCATCGAGTCTTTCGATCCATGCCAACCCCTCCAGCCTCTCGCCTCACCACGGCTCGTCTACACCGCCTGTGCAAAATGTTGGAACAGCGCGTAACCCTCGTCCCACTCGCCGAGATGACTGTCGACGTTGATGTGCCCGGCCTCGCCGATGTCCACAAACCGGCTGCCCCAGGCCGTCGCACAGCGCCGGGCGAACGCCGACGATCCAAACGGATCGTTCGCGCTCGTCACCACGAGAGAGGGAAACCGGAGTTGCTGCATCGGCACCGGCGTGAATCCCACGGCCGTGGGCGGGAAACTGGGGTTGCCCGGTTCGGGAATCGCCACCAGGAACGCGCCGCGAACCTCGGCAGTGGACTGTGTCGCCCAATGGGCCACGAGCAAACAGGCCAGGCTGTGCGCCACGAGGAGCGGCGGAGCCGCACAATCCCGGACGGCTTCGTCCAACACACGAACCCATTCGCCGCACACCGGCGCATCCCACCGGCCGAGCTCGACCCGCCGCCACGCAGGATGGCGGGCCTCCCAGAGGGTTTGCCAATGTCCGGACCCGGAATTGCCGAAGCCGGGGAGCACCAGAACAGGGGTCTCCATCACCACCTACTCACTCGGATCTCTTGCGGCCCATCACCGCCACCGTCGCATAATAGATCGCGCGGCTGCGCGGGTCTTCGGTGAAACGGCCGTAGTCCTCCACATCCGACTCCGTCACCAACCCGGTCGCCAGATACTTGTCGCGAAGCTGCGCGGCGGACATCGCCATCAGCCTCGCCATCTCGGACCCGCCGGGAGACCATGGCGCATCGAACTCCATCGCAAGATCATGCAGCCCCCGCACTTGGAGCAGAGACAGGAGCTTCAGCCCCAAGGCGGCATCCATGCCTCGAGTCTCGTACATAGATTGGATCGCCTGATTGATCCGCCGGACCGACGCCAATTGCGCGGCCTCGCCGGCGATGCCGCGGGAGGAGGAGAAATCCGGCTCCTCCAGCACCAACCAGCCGCCCGGCTTGAGCGCCGCCAGCATCGCCGAGAGCGCCACCTCGAAATCCGGCAAATGGATCAGCACATAGCGCGCGTGAACAAGATCAAACGAGGCCGCGGGTAACGGCACCGTTCGTATATCCGCCTGGCGGATTTCGACATGCGCCGGAAGCTGAGCGGGAAGAAATTTCGTCGAGAGATCGACCGCGCAGACCCGTCCGGATGGGCCGACCTTGTCGGCCATCCAGCGCATCACCGAGCCGGCACCAGGCCCCACTTCAAGACAGCGCCACCCGGTCGTCAGGCCGGCTGTGCCCAACCGTCTGCGGCTCGCGGGATCGCACTCCCGTTCGATCGCCTGGAGCCGCTCAATTTCACGCTGATCCCCGGCCGAGGTGAAGACATATTCCGGCTGGCTCATCCCGACACCCTATGATGTGGATACACTCAATCCGTGCCGCAACGAGACGCCATCGACTATGCAGCCTGTCATCAGACTATTCCAACTTCGTAAAACAACGCCCTCCGGAAGCCGCTTCCAGCCGGCGGCAGGTCAGCACGCGTGTGGAGCCGTTCAGATCGTTCTTGATCTGCACCACATACGATTGGCCGCCCGAGCATTCCACATTCCAGAACACGTTCCCCTTCTCATCCTCGCCCTGAAAGAACGTCCGGGCCACCGCTCGGCAGACCTGACCGCTGCTCTCCACGAAGATCGCGAGCGCCTCGCTCCGGTCCACCTCCGACATGGCCGCCAGCCGCTCCTGCGCCGGATTCGCCCAGGCATGCGGCGGCACCAGGCAGAGAAGTCCCCCCGCAGCCAGCACCAGCCATCGGCGATACGCCATACGCTCCCCCTCCGGCTCCTAGCCCATATCTTTTAAAACATGACCGGGGTTGCGGTCTCGGGCGATGTTCTTCATGACCTGATCGGCGAACAGGACCACGATACGGCCGCGGTGATCCTTCACGATCATGGAATTGGATGGGAGCTTGAAGGTGTTCGCATCGCCTTCGAGCCAGGCGCTGCAGGAATACGACAGGACATCGAGCACCGTCTCAACCCGGTATTCTTCACGCAGCCGGTATTGCAAGACCTCGAACTGCAGCCGCCCGACCGCCGCCACCAAGGACTCCAGGTCGTTGAGGCTCCGGAGAATCTGCACCGTCCCCTCCTGCGCCATCTGCTCCATCCCCTTGTCGAACGACTTCCGCTTCCCCACATCGCTGGGGCGGATGCGGGCGAAAATCTCCGGCTGAAATTGCGGCAGAGGCTTGAAGTTGAACCCGCCTCCCACGGAAATCGTATCGCCGATCGCAAAGAGACCGGGATTGATGATGCCGATGATATCGCCGGGGTAGGCTTCTTCCACCGTGCTCCTGGTTTGCGCCACCATGCTATGGGGGCGCGAGAGGCGCACCTCGCGGTTCAAGCGGTGGTGCTTCACCACCATGTCGCGCTCGAACCGTCCGGAACAGACCCGCAGAAACGCCGTGCTGTCCCGGTGTTTGGGATTCATGTTCGCCTGCAATTTGAAGACATAGGCGCTGAACGGGGTGTCGATCGGATCCACCAACACTTCCGTGCCGTCATCCCGGTCAGCCAGGCGGGCGCTTGGCGAGGGCGCCAGGTCCACAAAGGCGTCCAGGAAACTCTCGATGCCGAAATTCGTGAGGGCGGACGCAAAAAACACCGGCGTGACGTCGCCTTGCAGGAACTGCTCGCGCGAGAAGGGATTGCCGGCGATCTCGATCAATTCCAAGTCGTGCTGCACCTGCGCCATCACGTCATCGGACACGCGCCCGCTCCGTGCCAGTTCGTCCAGCATCAGGGTGTCCACCGTCACCTTCGTCGCCCCGCCAGGCGCCGTGCGGCTGAACAGCTGCACCCGGTTGTCGCTGCGGTTCACAATCCCGGCAAACTCGCTGCCCGATCCGATCGGCCAGTTGATTGCGCTGGCATGAATGCTCAAGGCCTGCTCGACTTCGGTCATCAGATCGAGCGGCGGCCGCCCCGGCAAGTCCATTTTATTGATCAGCGTCAGCACGGGAATGCGGCGCAGGCGGCAGACCGCAAACAGCTTGCGGGTCTGCGTTTCCACGCCTTTGGCCGCGTCGATCACCATGATGGCGCTGTCCGCCGCCGTCAGTGTGCGATAGGTGTCTTCGGAGAAATCCTGGTGTCCGGGCGTATCGAGCAGGTTGATGACGGCGTTCTTATAGTTGAATTGCATGGCCGAGGCGGTGATCGAAATTCCGCGCTCCTGTTCCATGCCCATCCAATCCGAGGCGGCCACCTTGCCGCCCTTGCGCCCGCGGACCATGCCCGCCGTGCGAATCATGCCGGAATAGAGCAGCAGTTTTTCCGTCAGCGTGGTTTTTCCCGCATCCGGATGGCTGATAATGGCAAAGGTCCGCCGTTGCGCGGTCGCAGCAGCCAGTTCACCGTGAAGTGTCGCGTCGGTAGTCATAGTGGGTGGGCAATATACCACACCAAGAGGGTGACTGCGCCAGGCGAGGCGGCATCGTCCACAGGAGAAGGCTTATGCGTCCGATCGCTCGCACTGCCGGGAAAGACCTTGTATGATGCCGCCCGGCAGGGTTCCCCTTGACGCCCGCGAGACCATGATGTCCCGAACGGCTCTCCGCATCGCCTTTCTGCACCTGGCCCCGCTCCCCGGCCAGATTGCCCATAACCGCCGGCTCATCGAAGCCGCCATCACGGCCGCCGCGCAAGCCGGTGCCACCTGGATCCTCACGCCGGAACTCGCGGTCTGCGGCTACACGTTCGCCGATCAGATCGGAGTCGAGTGGATCGAACCCCAGCCGGATCCCTGGATGACGCACATCTGCCGGCTGGCGGCGCACTGGCGGCTCACACTCTTCCTGTCCCATCCGGAGCGCGACCGGCAAACGAACCAACTGCACAACTCCCTGTTCGTCATCACGCCTGACGGAGCCATTACCGGGGCCCATCGGAAGATCAACGCCCTGCGGGTGGGGTCGGAAGCCTGGTCAACGCCAGGCCTTGAAGCGATCCCCGTCATGGCACCGCCGCTGGAGCGTGTAGGCCTCCTCATTTGCGCCGATGCCTATTCGCCGGGGATCGCCGAGAACCTCCGACGGCAGGGGGCCGGCCTCCTGGTCTCCGCCGCCGCCTGGGCGCCGGGACTCCACGGCCCCAACGGCGAATGGGAACACCGCACCAAAGACACCGGCCTTCCCTTGCTCGTGTGCAACCGGACCGGACCGGATATCACGCTGGATTTCACCAAAGCGGAAAGCGTCGTGGCGAAAAACGGCCGGCGGCTGCTCTCCATGAGCGCGGTCCGCTCCACGATCTTCCTCATTGAGTGGGATCTGCGCCTACAGGACCTGGCCGCCCCTACATACGAACGCATTGAGTTGTGAGCTCCAGCCTCTCACCTGAGACGCCAGGGGCGGTTCATTCGCCCCTGGCGGCAAGAGACCGGCCTCTTGCTTCGTGACGTCGCTAGAACTTGTTTGGAAACTGCGCGGCCAATCCCATGGCCAGGGTATCCGCCACCACATAGATATGCGACTTCATGCCTGTCCAGGTTTCACCCTCGTGCACATAATCTCCATCTTTCAGCTGTTGAAACTGTTGAAGGTGATGAGCCGCATGAGCCGTGAGCAATCCCATGACGGCATCCTTGGGCCAGTTCGGATTCGCGCCGCTCAGGAAGGTTGAGATTTCCATGGCGTTCGCAGTGAGCTGCTTAACAGCGGCCTCCTGCTGCGCCGAATTGCCCGCAACCGTCGCATCCAAGTGATCGCGAATCGCGCCATAGTGTCCGGCCAGCAGGGTGAACAGCTTGTCGGACGCTGACTTGCCGTAGAACGGCTCGATAGACCCCGCGATCTGTTGAGCATTCGCGACCACGCCTTTTTCAGCCGCCTCGCGCGCGGACGCATTCTTATCCATCGTCGCGACCGCCACATTGCGAATAGACAAGACATGGCCTAGCCAGAGATCCCGAAGCGCCGCTTTGGTTTCCGCTACCTTGACCGGGTTGGCCTGAGCCCCTGCAGCAGCAGGCGAGGACGCACTATGCGCACACGCCACCGGGGACAACAGCAGCACGGCGAGAGACAAGGCATACAATGAATGACGCATGAGACACACTCCTTTGTTCAAGATGGACCATGTGACAACCTCCACACCTGGCCGAACCAACCGACACCGGTCATAGCCAGGCGGAGCAGCGATGGGCAAGCATAGCGAATGGAAGCGGCGCTGTAAGTTAGCGGGATAACACTGACGACAGGAACGATCTAAAAGCTGGAATCTTTCAAACTGACAGAGGCTTTTTCCGAAGACAGCAGGTACCGTTCGATGGCAGGGCGATGCAAGAGCAGCCCATCCTTGCGCGCATAGGTGACGAGGCCCTGCTCGCGCAGCTGATTCAAAAGCGTCGAGACAACCTCACGGCGCGCGCCAATCATCTGCGCCAGATCATCCTGGCGGAAATAGTGGGTGAGTCTGGTCCACTCGCCCTCCGGCTCACCAAATTCATCGGCCAGCCGGTTCAACGTGCGCACCAACCGCTCCATCGTGCTGCTGAACGACAAGGTCTGAATCTGTTCATACGCCGACGACAGTTGCTGTGCCACATTGGAGAGGAAGAGCAGAAACGCCGGACGATTGCCTTGCAGATGGGACACAAATTCGTCGAAGCTCAACTCAACGACTTCACCGTCTTCCATCGCCACCGCCTGTTCGCGACGCTCGCCGGTGCAATGACACAACTCGCCAAACACATCCCCCGCCTGGTGCAGGCGCAAAATGAGCTCGCGCCCATCTTCGTTCAAGGAGGTGAGTTTCACCAGACCCTGCCGGAGGAAGAAGACACTTTGCGCCGCATCGCCGAGCCCATAGACAAGTTCGCCCTTGGACACCGGCCGTCCAGGCCGGCTCATGAGCTGGTCGCAGAGCTTGCCGCGAAAGCACATCGACAGGGCTTGGCACTGCCGATGGTCCGCAATATTCATGGCCGTCTGAATCATGCATCCCTCACGCGTCACCATTTTACAGAGTCGCCACAGCCGATAGCCAGCCCCCGCCCACCACGAAAACGTCTTGAAACTGGTCTTCGCCCAGGAGAGAAAACAATCCGGTCGGGGAAAGCCGGAGATAGGCACGAGAAGAAGCGCACGTGAGAATTCACGCGTCTACTTGTACCCGCCGGGATTCATGCTCTGCCAGCGCCAGGCGTCGGCGCACATGGCGGCCAGCCCGCGTTCTGCGCGCCATCCCAGGATGTCGAAGGCCTTCTTAGGATCCGCGTAGCAGGCGGCGATGTCTCCGGGGCGCCGGGCGGCGATCTTGTACGGCACCGGTCGCCCGCTGGCCGTTTCAAAGGCCTTCACAATGTCCAGCACGCTGTAACCCGTGCCCGTGCCGAGGTTCACCGTCAGCAACGTGTCGGCTCCCTTGCCACGAGCCAGCGCGTCAAGCGCCTTGATGTGGCCGAGCGCCAGGTCCACCACATGGATATAGTCCCGCACCCCGGTCCCGTCTTGCGTCGGGTAATCGTTGCCCCACACATTGAGACACTCGCGCCGCCCCACCGCCACCTGCGCCACAAACGGCAGCAGATTGTTCGGGATGCCCTGCGGATCTTCCCCGATCAATCCGCTGGCATGAGCCCCCACCGGATTGAAATAGCGGAGAATGCCGAGCCGCCATGACGGATCGCTCCGGTGCAGATCGCGCAGCATCTCCTCGATCATCAGCTTCGAGCGCCCGTAGGGATTGGTCGCGGAGAGCGGATGGTCCTCCGTCAGCGGCAGCCGCTGCGGATCGCCATACACCGTAGCGGACGAACTGAACACCAGCGTCTTCACCCCGCACTCACCCATCGCTTCCAGCAACCGCAGGGTACCGACCACATTGTTGTCGTAGTAGGCCAGCGGCTGTTCGACGGATTCTCCCACCGCCTTGAGACCGGCAAAGTGGATCACCGCCTGGGCCCCGCTCTCGCGCAAGGCCGCCACCAATGCCGCACGATCGCGAATGTCGCCCCGGACCAGCCGCAGTGATGTCCCGGTGATGCGCTCGACTCGCGCCAGCGCTTCGGGATGGCTGTTGCAGAAATTGTCGAACACGGTGACCGCATGGCCCGCGTTCAAGAGCTCCACACAGGTATGTGACCCGATATAGCCCGCACCGCCAGTGACAAGAATCATGCGTTCCTGCTTGATAAGAGGGTCAACGGCCAACGCCTCGTCCATCGATCAAAGCCTATCGAGATGGAAAGACCGGGTCAATCAATCTCGCAACTTCTTCCGCCCACAGGCCATGTTTGTCAAACCGGCCTCTGCTGTGGTTTCATCGCCCCTATGGCGCCAGCCCCCATGGTTCGCACAGATCGGCTCCTGCTCCGGCCCTTTGGGATGGGCGACGCCCCGGACGTGCAGCGCCTGGCCGGCAGCTACGACGTCGCCAAGGGGACGCTCGTCATCCCCCACCCGTATCCCGAGGGCGAAGCCGAACGATGGATCGCCAGCCTGCGGCGCGACGAGGAAGCCGGCACGCTCGTCAACTTTGCCATCGTCTTGCAGGCGGAAGATCGTGTAATCGGGTCCATCGGGCTGGACATCGCCGCCGCGCACCGGCATGCCCGGATGAGCTATTGGCTCGGCCAGCCCTATTGGAATCGCGGCTACGGCACCGAAGCGGTACAAGCCCTGCTGGCCTACGGATTCCAACAGTTGCACCTGCACAGGATCTACGCTCCGCATTTCCTGAACAATCCGGCATCAGGGCGAGTGCTGCAGAAAGCCGGGATGCGGTATGAGGGCCGGCTGCGCGAGCACTATGTGCGCTTCGGCCAGTCCGTCGACGTCGAGCTCTACGGCCTTTTGGAGCAGGAATTCGACCGCCGCTGATCAGGGCCGCCGGTCGCGGACGAGGCCGTCTGTGCGATAGCCGAAGCCGCGGCTCAGCTCGACCAGCCGTCTGTAGACCGGCTCCTCCAGCTGCGGCGTCCGCGAAAGGATCCAGAGATACCGGCGATCCGGCGTCCCCACCAGCGCCGTGCGGTACTCGGCATCGAGATCGAGAATCCAATAGTTCCCCTCGCGGGATGAGCCAAAGAGCCGCGCGAACCAATTGTCGAACTGGACGTTCAGCTTGGCGTTCGTCCTCGCATCCACGACCGCCGCCACGCCCTCGATCTGATCCCGCTCACCCGCATCGGTCACACATTCATTGTGCACGCCGACGGTGCCATCGGAACGAAGCGTGTAGATCGCCTTGGAATCGATGCAGTGCCGTTGAAACCACATCGGCAGCCGTGCAATCTCATACCAGGTCCCGGCATACCGGCTCAGATCGACGGCCGCGACCGTCTGCACCTCCCGGCGCGATTCGATCCCCGCGCAACCGCCGAGCACAGCACAAGCCAGGGCAAGGCTCCACCAGAGTTTACTGTGGGCGGTCGATCGAACAGACGGCTGCATCATGATCTGCCTCATTAGCGGACAAACCTCGCTACCGCCCCCTGCGTAACGACGCACGTCCCCGGCGTCGGGGGAGGCGGGCGGCGGCTTAATTATTCGACAGCCCGATCAGCGGAGACGGTCGAGTCCGCCAGCCTGGCCGCATGATGAAGCGCCTCAATCCGGCGGGCATGGTGGTGATCCGGCGGGACGAGGCGCAGAACCCCCAAGCCCTCCAGCACCTTGGTCACGGACGGCTGCATCCCGACCAGGACAAGGTGCTGGCCATGCGCCCGGGCCAAGTGGATCATATCCTCAACCGCCAGAGCAGCCGTCCCGTCGATGGCCGGCACGGCCGACAGATCCAACACCACCGCTCTAAAACTGCTCCAGCGCGCCACGCCTTCAAGCCGCCGAACCATGTCTTTCGCCGACCCAAAGCTCATCGGGCCGTCGATGTGAATGAGGATAATCCGGCCCTCGTGGCGCCCGAGCACCAGGGCCTCTTCCTCGCTGAGCGGAGATTCGGCGGCCGAGTCCGTGATGACCCGCAGATTCATCAATTCAAGATCCGCCATCCGCTTGACGAACAACAGACTCGCCAGCACCAGCCCGACCGCCACAGCCATTATCAGGTCCGCGAGCACGGTCATGGCGCACACCACCGCCATGATCATCACATCCGCTCGCGGGGCTTGGAGCACATGTTTCAGCAAACGCCAGTCGATGATATCGACACCCACCTTGACCAGAATCCCCGCCAGCACCGCCAGCGGAATACGCCCGGCCAGCGGCCCCATCCCCAGCAGCACCGCCAGCAGCACCACGGCATGGAGCGATCCCGAGAGAGGCGTCCGGCCGCCGCTGCGGATGTTCGTGACGGATCGCATCGTGGCCCCGGCGCCCGGCAGTCCTCCAAACAGGCCTGCCACGGCATTGCCGATTCCCTGTCCGATCAATTCGCGGTTGGAGTCGTGGCGCGTGCGGGTCATGTTGTCGCAGACCAGCGAGGTCAGCAGACTGTCGATGCTGCCAAGCACCGCCAGCACGATGGCTTGCCCGATGACAATTTTCACGGCATCAAGATGGAGGCTGGGGAGCCCCGGCATGGGAAAGCTGGCCGGAATCGCCCCGATCACCGGCGCGCCGGGAAACACCAGCACTCCGAGCGCCGTGCCGGCCAGCAGCGCGAGCAGCGGCGGCGGGACGATCTGTCCCACCCGCTCCGGCGTGCCGGAGACGATCGCCAGCGACAGCACCCCGAGCACCAGCGCATCGACGACCGGATCGGCCGCGAAGGACGGCAGCATGGCCAGCGTCGCGAGCACACCCCCCGGATGGGCGGCGTGGCCGACCAGCGGAGCGGCCTGGAGAATAATGATGATCGCGCCAATCCCGCTCATAAACCCGGAGATCACGGGATAGGGCATCAGGGTAATGTAGCGCCCGACACCCGTCAGCCCGAGCAGGATCTGCAATCCGCCGCCCAAGATGACTGCCGTGAACGCCAGCGCCGGCTCCTGGCCGAATTGGAGAATGAGGCCGGCCATGACGACCGTCATCGGGCCGGTGGGACCCGACACCTGCGCGGGAGTCCCGCCGAACAAGGCGGCAAAGAATCCGACGAAGATGGCCCCGTAGAGGCCGGCCATCGCCCCGGCGCCGGACGCCACGCCGAACGCGAGCGCCAGCGGCAGCGCCACGACCGCCGCGACAAGACCGCCGGAGAAATCACCGCGCAGATTGTTGAAGGAGAGACCGTGGATCAGAGGCACCATGTACTCACGCTCAATGGAGTGGCAAGAAGGTCGTAACAAACTCGGCGGCGCGAGTCCATGAAAATGACGCAGCGCCTTCCGGCGCTCACGGCCGCAGCTCCTCCCGAAGCCGGGCCAGCTCCTTCCGGTACGCACCCGCATCGCCGAAATCGAGAAACTCGTGATACCGCTTATGCGCGCCGGCGCAGCGGTGGGCATGCTTGATCGGGCAAAAGTACTGCTCGGTCCGCGACGCGATCTCGCGCGCATAGGCGATCAATCCGTTCGCATAGCCGCAATAGTCACAATTGAACCGCTCGATCGCATTCAGATACCGCAGCTGGCCCCGATCCAGCAGGATGTAGCGCGACCGGTCGACTTTTGCGATTCCATAGACCGGGAAACAAATGGCTTGATAGAGCCAGAGCCAGAGATCGAGCAGCACGAACGGCACGATCAGAGAGTAAATCACCGGCGCCACCAGCAGGCTCGCCACCGGCGCCTCCCGCAGAAACGCCGGCACGCTCTGGCGGACCCTCCGGTGCGCCGCGCGCACATCGGACTCGAAGGCCACCTTCCCCTTCTCAATCACGTAGAGAAACTGGCGCCGCTTCCCCTCCACCTCCTCGGCCAGCGCCCGCTCCAATTGCCCTTCCAGCTCGGCCATCCGGGCCGCAATCTCGGAGATCGTTGCATTCATCAGAGGCTCCTTCCCTCGGCCGCCGGTTAGGCTGTCCGGAACAATTCCAAACCTGAAAAGACCCTACGCCCAGATGGAGGAAGCGTCAAGGAGGGGAACAGGCCGGGCGGTCGGGCATGGCACAGAAGCAGGAGCGTGATGAACAGCGTGGTGCCGATGGCGGGAGCAGAGCAGGCCGAACGGCGCCCGCGGCCTGCGAGGACACCGGCAAGACCAGGGCGCGGCTCCGAGCGGAGCGCCGGCTAGCGGGAGCCCGGCGTGGTGAGGCCCGCCCCGCCGTCTGGAATCTGCAAGGTGATGGACAGCGCATGGCCGTCGGAGCGGACCTGCGCCACGATCTTATCGCCGGTTTTCAACCGGCTCACCACCCCTTCGATTTTCGTCTCGGCGGTGACATGCAGACGGGCTTCCCGGCCGGAGATCTCCTTCACCACCAGCTCGTCACCGTCCCAATACAACACATCGCCCTTCACCGCGGCGGATTCGGCGGCAGGAGAACCGTCCAGGGCTTCTGCATGGGTGGCGAACGCACAGACCAGAATGAGCGCGAGAAGAATTGGCATGATGATCCCTCCCTCGCCATGTAGGCTACGAAGAGGACCCGCCCCTTGTCAATCAGCCCTTTGAAATCAGCCACCCCGGTGCGTCCCTGAACGCCGCCGCACGACGCTGGCGGACGTCCGCGCGAGCCTGCTAGAGTGACGCCATGAGTGACCTGGACTGGCTGGGAGTGGCCCTGGTGATCGGCGGCGCGCTGTTCCCCTTCGGATGGCGATGGTACCGGCGCCGCCGCGCCGCGAAAGCGGCCGACCGGTTATTGGCCGACGTGCTCAAGAGCAAAGATGGCTTCCGCCGATAAGCCCGCGCGGCCGCACACCCCGACGGATGACCCCGCCTGCAGGGACTGGATCGTCTATATCCTGGAGTGCAAAGACCGGAGCCTCTATACCGGCATCACGAATGATCTGGAGCGGAGGCTGGGCGAGCACGGCAAGGGCACCGGCGCCAAGTACACGAAGACCCGCCGGCCGGTGCGGCTGCGCTATACCGAAGTCCACGAGACCAAGAGCGCCGCGCTGAAGCGGGAAGCGGCAATCAAATCCCTGACGCGCACGAACAAACTGGCGCTGATCGCAGCACGCGGTTAGATGCCGGACACTTTGGCCGCGACCTTCACCACCGCGTCAACCGCTTTAGCCACCGTCTTGATCGCCTTGGCCACATCGCCGACATCGCGCTTGGCCTGGCGAAGCTGGGTCACGGCATCATTCAATCCCTCAACGGCCTTGTCATAGGCCGCCGTGTTCTCCCCCAGCACCTTGTCCGCCAGATCCAAGACCGCCTGCAGCGCCCGGTCGTAGGCATCCTGAAGCTGCTGCCGCCGTTCCGGATTCGGCTCGGCCCGATACGTTTCGCGCAGTTCCCAGAGTGCATCATTGATGGCCGCCATGTCGTCCCTTTCTCGTTACTTGATGAGCACCGTCTTGGCATGCGAGACCAGCGTCTTGACCGTCTTCGTCAGCGCCGTGAGATCCGCCCGCGTGACCGTGTGGCCCTGCACCGCCTGCACCAAATCCGCATGCCCCGCCTTGAGCTGCGCCGCCGCGCGGGCAATCTCCAGATACACCGTCTCCGTCGTCCGCCTCAACTCCACACCCCGGCGATTGGCCTCGACGGCGGGAATCCGGTCCTGCACACTCGCGTTCGGCTGATCCAGCACGGAGTCCGCCGCCGTCACTGCCAGCAAGCCCACGCCATTGACGTATTGGGTCAACGGCCCATCCTGCCCAAACTCCGCCGCGAAGAGACCCGCAATCCGCTGCACCTGCTCATCGGCCTGCGGCACAATCTTCTCCAAGGCCTTGCGCTTCTTGTAGTCCACCACCAGGCCGCCGATGTCCTGCACCAGCTCCCCGACCGCCGTCAGTTGCTCCTCATTCAGCCGCCGGCTCTCAGGATCGAGCCCCCGGATGCTGTCCGTGAATGTGGCGGAGGCCTGTGCCAGCTCCGCCTGCCCCGTCTCCTCCACCAGCGCTACCAGCAATTCCGCATAGGTCCGAAGCGTCTCCGCGGCACGCACCCGCGCGCCGACCCGATCCGGCGTGAGCGCCCCATCGATCCTCTCACGATCCTTGATGCGCTGCGGCGTGAGGATCAACACCGACGCATTGGCCTCCATCACGGCACGGCGGGCATCGGCCAGCTCCGCGCCGACGGTCTCACTAAATGACGCCGAGGACCGGCCAAACTCTCCAATCGTGTCCTTCTGCACCTGTGTCAGCCCGCAGCCCGACAGGGCCAGAGCCGCCATCACGCACAATCCTCTCATCCACATAGACTGCCTCCTGGCAATGGGGCGTTGGGCAACCGGCATTGACCGCCCCGTCAGATCCGCGAGCCGGCTGATTCCACACCCTGTTCTCTTACTGGAAAATTCCGTAGCCAACCTACCCGAGAACAACCATGAGCGCAAGACCGGTATGCAGGTACAGCCCTGCCGATGACACGCGGGGGCATGAAGGGAAGGTCTCAGACCGGCCGCCGCGCCGGATCGACGCAAGCCGGATGGGGACGTGATCTGGCGACCGCGGCTATTTCGAGGCCAGCTTCCACACATTGACCGCAAACAGCACGACCGAGGCGCCCAGCAGCAGCGAACCGATGCCGACAAACGGCTCAAGATGGCGGTACCCGAGCAGAATGCCGCTCAGGGACAGCATCGTAATCGGCAGCGCCACGTTATGGAGCCAAAACTGAATCGTGGCCAGCCGGTTCCCGGCAATCTCCGGAAACTGGCGGTACACCAGGCCGATCACCGCCAGCGACACCCAGCCGAGCAGGTTGATGTGCGCATGGGCGGGAAAGAGCGTATGGTTTTGGGAGACCCCCATCACGATCCCCAATCCAACCCCGATGACGAGATACACCACCGCGATTTTCAACCAGCGCACACCGGCAGACTGAGCCATAGCAGCCTCCTAGAATGAGAGGGAGAAGACGGCAGGCTACCGCCGTCATGCCGAGGTGTCAACGAAAAGCCGTGGAGTGGGAAGACAACATGATAGTCCTGCCCGGGATTGCCAGGGAGAATTCCAATACCCTCCCCACCGGACTATCGCCCTGGCTGCTGGCTTGTGGCATCACCCGTGAGGTTGCCGGACAGCGTGCCGCTCAAGACGGCGCGATAGAAGTCCCAGTTGGCATCGCCCAGCGCCTGCAACAGTCTCAGCGGCTGATGCGCCACGTTGGGGACGAGATGAAACGTATGGGGGATGCGCAAACGCAACACGTGCGCCGCGAAATCCTGATTCGGCCCTTGCATCGCATCCTGATCGCCCACCGCGATGCGCAGCCTGGTCCGACCCCGCAACACGTCCGCCTGTTGCTCCGCCAGCGCCCAGGGATTGAGGGCCTGGAAGTACGCCTGGTCGCCGCCATAGACCTGTTCTAAAATTCTGGCCCGGTCGGCCGCCAAGTTCCTAGGGCCCACAGAGGCGTGAAACTCCCGCTGCATCGGCCCGGCACCCAGTAAAGAGATCGCGCCGAACAACGCGGGATATTTCATCCCCAGCCGGGCCGCGCCATAGCCGCCCATGCTGAATCCCTCGATCAGCCGGCCGGCGCGGGAAGGGATCGTGCGCCACGCCGCATCGACCTGCGGCACCAATTCGTCGATCACCACCGTTTCCATCGGCACCGCGCCGTCCTTCGAGTTGCACCACATGCTTTCCGGCATGCCGTTGGGAAACACCACCAAAGCGGGCGGGATTTTTCCCAAGCGCATCGCCCGGTCGAAATACTCCACAATCTGCGGCAGCGCCTGCACCCCGCCGCCATGGCCATGCAGCCAATAGATCACTGGGAACCGCCGCGCCGGGTCGGCCTCATACGAGTCCGGAATGTAGATGTGATAACTGACGTCCGTCTTCGCCGCCGCGCTGTGAAACAGGCGTTGGACGAGATGCGGCGCACGGACCGCCGGGGTCACCCACTCCGGAGCAGCCTGGCTCTGCGCCGCCGGTACGGCAAAGAGACCGGCGGCGGCAAGACCACACCCCAGCCCCATCAGCACAAGACCGCGTTTCAATCGAGTCTGCATCGTGTGCTCCATCTCCACCCTCCTCGCCGATGCGAGGGGCAAGCCACCAATCATTCTGCGCAAACGCTTCGGCGAAGGCAGGGAACGCCGCCGGCAAATCTTTTCAACACTCTGCTAATAACAGGACACCCCCACACCACAGGGAAATCCATTCCAGATCTCCAGCCCCGTCATCAAACTCTGCACACCGGAATGCCCGCCACTGTAGGCGGTCGTGATCATCAGACGAGTAATGGGAAGGTTGTACGCGCCCATGTTGGGGCCGTGATGATCGGCGACCACCTGGCCGTTCACCGCCGCCCAGAAACGGCCATCGCTGCCACTTGACCGGTGCCAGAACACTTCATATTTGAACCACGCATCCACCGGAACGGGAACCCGGGAATTATCCTCGATCCAATAGTCCACCCTGGGCCCGACTCGTGGGCCATTGGCGTCATTGTCCCCCTTGGCCCGCCAAAAGAGCCGGCCATCAGCCCCCTTCATCACATACGTGATAATCCGGTAATCCCCCTGCCCATCAATGCCGCGATAGCCTCCCGTCTTGAACTCGAATTGCGCCCGCCAATTTCCAGCAGGCACCGTGTTGTCCAGTTGCGTCGCGAGATCGGCCTGGTGCTTGAACCAATAGGAAAGATACACATCAGGAACATCGCCGAGCGCCGCCGGCCTGATGAGAATGAGCGGCGCCTGCGCATGCCCCTTCCCCGCCGGCACCATGCCCGCCGGCGCTTTCTTGTGCACACGTTGAAACAGAGCGGAGACCGGCGTGCCGTTGGGCCCCGGCACCTGCCGGATCTCAGCCGTGATGTGCTCGCCCACGGTTTCGGGCGTGATCGGATCGACTGTGATGAGTTGTATCCCTGAAAACTTCGCGCCCAACGCGGCAACTGGCCAGATAAAACCGGTTTCCCGATCGGTCCCGGCAAGATCCTGCCAGCCTCCGCCCCCGCCAGTGGAAGGCGCGTATAAATTCCGGGGCGCGCCGAGCGAGACGCCAGGCCCGAAGTTTGACTTGAAGAGCAGCGTAGGCGCGGAAGTCGTGAGCGGCGGCGCGGGGCCGGCCGAAAGCGGCTCGGCAAAACTGCCGCCCCCAGCGCCCAGGAGCACGACCATCACGAGTCCGACACGTGTGCCGAGGAAAGCAATCATCGCGAGCGCCTCTCGATGGGTCTGAAATCCTGCCACGAGTGATGACAGGCCTCCGTGAGCCTCTCACGAAGAGAACGCGCACCTCACCAGCCCGTTGACGGGATTACGACCGTGATCAGAAATGAAGAATGGCGGGCCTTCTGTAATCGAGAATTAATCAGATCTCCTCTAAGTGAGGTTAGCACGGGGGTTTACGGATCAGTACCTTCATCACACGCATCACAAGCAGACCAAGCGATCAAAAATATTCCCGCCCTCTTTTCGTGTTCCCCTCTTCACTCATTCTTTCCTCCGAGCACGATCTTGCCCGTCACGCCTCCTTCCCCGAGCAGCTCGTGCGCCTGTCGTGCCTCGGCAAGAGGAAATCGTTGCGCGATAAGCGGCTTGATCTTCTGCTGGTGAAGGAGATCCAACAAGGCGGTCAAGTCCTGCCGAAACAATGCCGGTCTCAGCCGTTTAAGCCATTGAATGCTGTAGGGCACCACCCGTTTCCGGCCGGGGAACAGCCAGCCGCCGGCAATATACAACCCGAAGACCGCGATGGCGCGAAAGCGATGCCGCCCGCCTGAACGGCCTGAAGCCAATCGTCCCCCGCGGAGCGAGCCGGTCAGGCCGTAGGCCACCACCCGCCCGCCAGAACGAAGCGCTTTGCGGGACTGCCAGATATGCGCGCCGCCGATGCTGTCAAACACGGCGTCCACGCCCTCGCCCGTGAGGCGGTGAATGGCTGTCACGAAATCCTGATGCTCGTAATCGATCGGGATGCCGCCCAGATCCGAAACCGTCTGCGCCCCGCGCAATGAACAGGTGCCATACAGCTCCAGCCCGGCAAGGCGCCCAAGCTGCAAGAGCGCCGAGCCGACCCCTCCGGCTGCCCCGTGAATCAACACCCGCTGGCCCGGCTGCACCCGGGCGGAATGATGCAGCATCTGGTACGCCGTCACATAGTTCAGCACGAGGCTGACCGCCTCGGCAGGATCCAGCCCAGACGGCACTGGAACCAGTTCACGCGGCGGCAGACAGATGAACTCCGCATAGGCGCCGCTGATCGGCAGCGCGGCAACCCGCTGGCCCGGTTCGATTCCGGAGACACCGGCGCCAAGCCGGTCCACCACGCCCACCAGATCCCAGCCCGGCGTGAAGGGCAGCGGGGGCGTCTCGGGATGAATGCCCTCGCGCATCATCAAGTCGGGCAGGGACACACCCGCAACCAGCACTCGCACCCGCACTTCACCGGCCTTCGGCTCAGGACACTCTTCTTGAATCACCCGCAGGGCATCAGGCCCGCCGTAGTGGCTCACGATAATACGTGTGTGTGTCATGATCCTCTTCCTCCCTTGGCGGACGCCCAGTCTTGTGTGGCTTCATGAGTGACGATGCGGACCTCCCGAGAAGTCTCTCAGGACAATGGCTGCACCACCGGCAACACCCATTCAGCCATCGCCCGGTTGAACGTGTCCGCTTCCTCGACCGCCGGCTCATGGGCGGACTCCTCAAACCAGACGAACCGCTTCGAACGTGCCGAGAGCGATTCGAAATAGGCGGCGCTGGTTTCCCCGGCGACCACATGATCATGGCGTCCTATGAAGAAAAAGATGGGCATCTGCAAGACGGGAACCGTCTTGGTGAGATCCACGGCGGAAATTTCATCCCACATCAGTTTCGGAGACCAGAGGCATCCTCGCAGAATATTGGGGAGATCAATGATGGAGGCTTCCGGCCCGCCATGCAGGAGAATCAAGATCGGGTTGGTGAGGTTCCTGCCACGGATCATCACCCATTGATCAAGACCGCCCAAGCGCAGGTAGGTAATCTCCGCGATGCTGTCAGGCAGGACCCGGCCATCAGGACCGCGAAAGGGCGGTGTCGTTCCCCGGTAGGTCATGGCGTGTCCTTCGGTGTGCCGGCCACCATTGTATCCGTCCCGACAAACGCGGTCTATCGTCGAAGGAGGGGGGAGGCAAGAGACAGTCCGTTCGCCCAAAGGGGCCTGACAACATGTCGTTGTCCCAAAAGCAGCCCGCCGCCTGTATATTTCACGATTCTTTCAGCCCATGATTCCGCACGCACGACCTTATCGCCGCAATCACATCTCCCCGCCACAGCTGCTCGACGGCTGCGTTAGAAGGGTGGACGACTGAGTCGGTTCGGGTGTCATCTAACGAGCAGTACCCCGACCATTGGAGAGTCAGATATAGGCTAGGCGAGTGCTGGCGCGGGCTCTATGAATGGGAAGCTGATATCGCACGCATCACGAGCGGGCAAGGCGATCAATAATATTTCCGACCACCGGCCACTTTTCTTGTCTCCCTTTTTTATTCTACAGTTGACTTAGCCCCGCAAGCAGTGTTAAGTGTTCACTTAACACGAAACACGTTGAGATCCCTATGACGTCCAAAATCGGCAGACTTATAAAAGAGGCACGGCAAAAGAAGTCATTGACACTACGGGAACTTGCCAGACGAATCGGCAAATCTCCCGCTTACATTGTTTTACTCGAAAGATCTAGCAACTCCCCTGGAATCGCTGAGGAAACGCTTCAATCAATTGCTCACGAACTAGAACTAGACCCTGACATGCTCCATGCAGCCGTCCAAAGAACCCCTGAAAATTCTGCTCCACGATCATCGACACAAGTAGCACTATATAGGCTAATCGGAGAGTTACCTGAGGGGCGGCAAGTTGAGCTCAAGGCTGAGCTTGAAGCTGAACTGAAGAAGCGCAAACCAATCCAACGTTCGCAAGTATGATTTCCAGGAGGAGTCATGACAACCAGAACATTTCCCCATGAACTCTTAGAGGGCTTGACTCTTGCCAATGATTGGCATGTCCTAAAAAGAGTGGAAAAGCATGGGACCAGCACAGGAGGCTTCTTCTCTTGTGGATATATTGCCCAGCACAAAGATGGGAAACAAGGCTACGTCAAAGCACTGGATTTTTTCTCAAGACTTTCGGACCATACAAATCCAGCAGTAGCCCTAAAACCATATATTGACGCGTTTGTGTTTGAATGTGACCTATTACACAGATGCAGAGATAGAAAGCTATCCCGAGTTGTGACAGCCTTGGATGATGGGGCCGTTACTGTACCAGGAATTCCTCCTCCATCTACGGTCCAGTACATAATATTCGAACTTGCTGATGGGGATATTCGCTCACAACTTGCGAAGGCAGACCAGGTTGATATCGCATGGATGTTTCGATCACTACACCATATTGCATTAGGGGTGGAACAGCTTCACTCGATAAATGTAGCGCATCAAGACCTCAAACCGTCTAATGTTTTGGTCTTCGATGATGCCTCATCTTCAAAGATAGCCGATGTCGGTCGGGCTGCTGCTCGAGGAGTTGAGCCACCGCATTACGACCTTGTTATTCCAGGTGAGCAGCGCTATGCACCACCCGAGCTTCTCTACGGCTCAGCTCCTAGCTCATGGGAAGCAAGACGGATGGGCTGCGACGCCTACCTTTTGGGAAGTATGATCTCATCTTTTTTTACAACCCTGAGCATGACACAGCTCATTCAAATGACTCTCGATGAGCGATTTCATTGGCTCAACTGGCACGGAACCTACGAAGAAGTGCTTCCATATCTTAGAGCAGCTTTCGCTGACGCACTGGATTATTCAGCACATGAGTTCCCGGCTGAGTTTAGATCAGAGCTACGTGAAGCACTGAGCCAATTATGTGATCCTGATCCATCATTACGAGGCCACCCAAGAGACCGAAGTATGAAATTTGGAAACCCGTTTTCGCTTCAAAGATATGTTTCGCTATTTAACCTATTAGCGAGTAGAGCCGAAATTGGGCTCCGAACATAAACCATATGTCTTCATCATTAGAAGATCCCAGAAGAAGAGTAGTTCCGCGTTGGCGACCCTGGAGAGAAGCCATTAGTCTCGGAGGCGTTGATAGTTCTGCGGATCGACACACTCCTTTGAAACCCCAACTTGAGGAACTAACCAAGGCTAAGGCAGATTGGGACACTCATCACAGCCTCCCCTTCGCAGGAGATTTTATTGGAGCAGCCTTTGCTCTAGGCCAATCATCCGTCGCAAAGCCGGCTGCCGAGTTTATTCTGAATTCGGATCGACCGGCGTCAAAAGCAGCACGCGATCTCGCACACATGATTATTGCCGATAGATCTCGTGCTCAAACCTTGCTACCCGATCCTCCACTTCAATCAATCGAGTCTACCAGGCAAAACATCCGGCTACTTCGGAAAGTACTCCAGGAGTTCCCTAGAAACCCCCTTGCATACCTGGATCTTGCCCGCGAGTACGTAGCCTTGGGGCAACCCCTTCATGCTTTGAAGCCCATGCAGATGGCGTTAAGTTTAGCACCCTCCAATCGATTCGTTCTAAGATCAGCTTCTAGATTTTTCCTCCACTACGACGACGCTGAGCAAGCTCATGATCTGTTACGTCGGGCAAGCAATGTAAAAGAAGACCCATGGTTGCTCGCGGCCGAAATTGCTGTGGCTAGTGCCGCAGGAAGAACCTCCAAACTCATAAAAACGGGAAGGCATTGCATTGAATCACATAAGTTCCACCCATCGCACATTTCTGAACTAGCGGGGGCATTGGGTACGCTTGATTGGGAAGCTGGGAATATTCGCTCAGTAAAAAAACTCTTCCGCAAAGCACTTGAGAAACCGACAGAAAACTCTGTTGCTCAAGCAGCCTGGCTATCAAGGAGGTCGGACAATATCGGCGTGGACCCCAGCTTGCTCCAAGTACCTAGGTCATTCGAGGCGAGAGCTTGGTCAGCCATTGGTGAGTCCCAGTGGGATGAGAGCTTAAAAGCAGCCCAACTTTGGTTAGCAGATGAGCCATTTGCAAAAAGAGCAGCCGTATTTGGATCTTGGGTAGCATTATTATCCACCTCAGGCGCTGAAGAAGGTGAGTCTATAGCCCGCTATGGACTGCGTATGCATCCTTCAGACTTTCTACTGCTCAACAATCTGACGGTAGCTTTAGCCTACCAGGGCAAGATAGATGAAGCCTGCGATAGCTTTGAGAAGATTGTCCTACCCGAAAACAATAGCGCATATAAACCAACATATCTTGCCACCAAAGGATTGCTTCGTTTTAGATCTGGTGCACCTGAGGAAGGGCGATCCTTGTATCAGATGGCCATAATTGAGGCAAGAAACAGGAAAGATCTACGATCCGTTGTGCGTGCTCTTCTTCACCTTGCCCGAGAGGAAAGGCGGCAAGATCCAAAAACAGCAGAAGCGCTAGTTTCGGAAGGCTCAAAGGACACCGATAAGCTTGCACCCTTGGAACAAATCATTTCCATGCGACTGATAGAACTGGCCAAGTAGGATGAAATAGCGAAAAATGAGAAAAGGGGATCTTTTCTCGCCGCAGCCCACGTCAGACATATCCCCTAAAGGCCCTTCAAGCTTGCTCATTCTCGTAACAAGTGCGGCCTGGGCGCTCCTCGAATGCGCGCGGCAGACAGACCTTCCAATGCTCCCTCCAAGTTCGCTCGCGTCTCTCCTAGAAATGGCCTGAATTCATCCCCCGCTGTGCACGCAGCATAACCCTCGTTCACCTTTCCCCACTTCACCATAAGGGGAGCTGCCAGCCGGTCCTTCACTGCGCGCATTGAGGGAGCACAGGCCGATCGTGCGGCCTCAGCGAGCAAGAAGGACCGACTGGCTGCTCACGGCCCTCGCGTTCCGCGAGCAACGGGATTCTTTTCTTTCACTCCGGTCTTGAATCCGATGCGGCGGGATTTGGCAGACGGCGGCTCTATGAGCTGGCGGAGAGCCATCGCCTTAGAGGAACGGGCGCGCTGCAAGTTACAGCAACACACCCGCTGCGGCTTGGTTATCGGGCGACGATGTTGATTTGAGCGGAATAGCCGAGTTGGGAGAGGAGCTGCTCACAGTCTTCCCAGGCCAGTCCAAATGTGCGGACATCCGCGGCGCCAATTCTGGCCACGGCATCCCGAATGGTCGTCAGATGGGCCGGGTCGAAGTCGTCACTCATCAGCGCCGATTCCGCCCAGTCCACAAGAGCGGACAAGGACAGATCATGATGGAGATAGGCGCCAAGCTTTTCTGCAACCGATTCACAGGTGACAAGCGGCATATCGGCTAGACCTTTCGATGGCCTAAGTCTACCGGATATTTGTGATGCACCTCAATCATTTCTCCAATCTCGTTGTAGACCTCTTGATAGAAACGGAGCGTCACTTCGTTGGCATCGACCTCTTTGACGTATCGAACTTTCCAGCCTGATCGGCTTGCGACATTGATCCAATATCGTCTTTCTCCACGAGGCAAGTCTTCCCACTGCTCGAACTTCCGTTCGTTTTGTTGCCTGGTGCTCACAGGGAGCAATCCTCTTCAATGTCGCAGCTTCTGTCAAGGCCGTACGCAATACCATCTTCCTTCAGGATTCCCCGCATTGCCATAAGGGAAACGGCCAGATGGGCCTTCACTGCGCGCATTGAGGGAGCACAGGCCGATCGTGCGGCCTCAGCGAGCAAGAAGGACCGACTGGCTGCTCACGGCCCTCGCGTTCCACGAGCAAGAGGACGACCAGGCTGCCCCT
This sequence comes from Nitrospira sp., assembly GCA_035968315.1. NCBI lineage: Bacteria > Pseudomonadati > Nitrospirota > Nitrospiria > Nitrospirales > Nitrospiraceae > Nitrospira > Nitrospira sp. Next base: position 458,543 of record JAVYIN010000007.1, on the reverse strand, counting down.
CACCCTCCCTGCTAAAGACGCGCGATGATGCCAGCCTGTTGATACTCGGTGCTGGGCAACTTGATTGCAAATGACGTCATGGCCTGCGGGCAACGCTATGCGTGCGGTAGGGAGCGGATCACTCTTGGATAAGCTTGTGATGGTTCTGAGGGATCGTTCAGGCCTATGCCGCAGTGCGAACTTTCACGGTGAGACGCACCTGCGCACCAAGCCTGGCCAGGATATCGATTAACGCATCCGTACTGAATAAATCGATGCGCCCACGAAGGAGCGCGCTCACACGGGGCTGGGTCACGCCCAGTATTTTGGCTGCGGCTTTCTGTTTGAGACCGCGTGACGCGATGATTTTCTGGACCTGAATCATCAGATCAGACCGGACCAGCAAATGTTCGGCCTCTTCGCGGCCAAACCCAAGGTCACGAAAGACATTTCCGCTGGACGGCGTGATTTTCACCTTCATAGGCAGCTCCTCATTGGTCCTGTTCGCATTCAGCGTTGTGCCACAAGCGCCTGATAGCGTTGCCTGGCGAGATCAATATCGCGTTGCGCTGTTTTCCTTGTCCGCTTTTCAAAGGCATGCAGGACGTAGATCGCTTCCGCAAACTTGGCCACATAACAGACTCGATGTTCGACTGCCGTATGAATTCTCATCTCGCAGACGCCGACACCGATCGTCGGCATCGTTTTCCAATCCATCGGGTCCAGGCCCTTCTGGACCTGACGAAGCTGAAACCCAGCCAGGCGCCTGGCATCTGACGGGAAGGCCTGAAGATCCCGCCGGGATGACCCCAGCCACAGGATCCCCTTCTCACTCATGTTTCAAATATGCAAGTTTCAGTATATTCCTGTCAAGAATAGGAGCCCGCAGTCGATGACATGGACACGAGATGCACGGAAACCCAGCGCGAGCGGCCAATTGGGCCTTCACGTGCGCGCATTGAGGGAGCACATGCCCATCGTGCGGCCTCAGCGAGCAAGAAGGACCGGCTGGCTGCGCCATCCCCATCTCCGGCTCACAGGCTGTTATTCCCGTTCGTGCGCCTGCTACAATCCGTTTCCTGCCGCCTCCCTTCCTCTCAGGAACAGCGCGCCAGGCTTGGCTTTATAGCAGGTCAACCGTTCTTCGGGTTCCGCGTTATTGTCCCCATGCAACACTCTACGATCCTGACCATCTGCCTCTCGTTTGCCATCAGTCTCCTGGCCGGCTGCGGCAGCAGCGGATCGGAGGCCCCTCCCGCACCAGGCCCAGTCACCGGGCCCTCCTGTTCGGTCGCGCAGCTTGAAGGGGCGATGGATAGCACGCTGGCCCAGACCACGTCGGACGTGGACTTCTCCTTTTCGGTGGAACGGCAGGATGGCCGCCGCTACAGCTACAACCGGGGCGGCTCCACGCTGCTCACCTCCTATGAATCGGCCTCAACATCGAAATTGGTCTCAGCAGTCATCATTCTGCGGCTGGTGGAGCAGGGGTATTTGAATCTGTCGGACCGGCCGCAGGATCGTATCCCCGCCTGGCCTATCGGCAGCGGCAACAGTCTCTACGGCATGACACTGGCGCAATTATTGAGCTTCACCTCCGGCCTGACGACCGAGCCGCCTTGCCAGAACTTCGGAGGATCGAATTTTGAGACCTGCGTGATCAACATCGCCAACACCAACATCGCAAACGGCCTGACACCCGGACAACAGTTCTATTACGCCAGCACCCATCTGCAAGTGGCAGGACTCATGGCCATCAAGGCGCGAGGCGTCGCGACCTGGCAGGATGTCTTCACGGAATTCACAACGCAAACTGGCCTCTTCCCCAACTCGACCTATGACCTGCCCTCTGCCACCAATCCCCGCCTGGCCGGCGGCATGCACTGGACCGGCGAGGACTATATGGCTTTTCTGAAGGCGCTGAAAAACGGTGCGCTGCTGAACAGTACATCGATGGGGCAGCTGCTGGCGGATCACACCGCCGCCGCCACGATGACCTATTCACCGGCCCTGGTCGGGCTGGGCGAAGACTGGCACTATGGATTCGGCCTCTGGCAGGAATGTCAGAGCGCCACGTTTAACTGCACGGCCGGCACCAGAGTCTCCAGCCCCGGCGCCTACGGAGCCTATCCGTTCTGGGATCGCAGCAACGGCTATTTCGGCATCGTCGCCCGCCAGGGCGCGCTCGGAACCTTTCCCAACGGCATCGCCATCGAACGAGCCGTCCGGCCCAACGTCGAACAGTGGCTGGCCTGTCCCTAGCCCCATCCTTATATAACTCCCCTCTCCACACTTACCCTCTCCTTCCCCTCAGGGGTGGACTGGTGGAGTCCCCCACTGCGCACGTGGAATGAGCACCACCCACAGCACTCGCTCGCCTGCTCCCTCTCCTCCCGATTGCGAAATCACTCATCTATGTATGCGGGTGGCACGGCGAACTGGCGCCTTTCTCACCCGCCCACCCCTGCCGCGCCAAGACGCGGCTTTCACCGAGCGCCTGCAACGGAAGGGACCCACTGGGGGATGGGTGGAGTGAGCACGGTGAGGCTGTTCGCCGTGACAGGACCCGCATAAGCATCTCCTCCCCCTCGCAATCGGTTATATTATTCCCCCATGTCCTCCCGTCCCAATCGCCGCACCCGCCCCTCTCCGCGCCGCCGCAGGCGGCGCGGACGGCGGAGACCCTTCACCGCCACTTGGCGGTTTCTGCTCAGACGCTGGAAGAATGTGCGCCGCGTCATGAAGGCGGTGCTCCGCTCACCGCCGACGCTGCGCGCCATCCTCATCGTCTCAGGCCTGCTGCTGCTCTGGCTGGGCGCGAACTGGGCCTATCACGCGTTCAACAAGCCGACGGAAGTCCTCTTTCCCCTGGACCACGCGTTGAACAAAACTCCGGCGGATACCTGGAAGGAATACGGCCCGCTCTTCCGCGAGCATGCGACCGCCGTCATCACGCCGGAGCTGCTGGCGGCGCTGGCGCAGACGGAGGGCGCGGGCAATCCGGTGGCGCGCACCTACTGGCGCTGGCACCTCTCATGGAATCCCTTTGAGTGGTATCAGCCGGCGTCGAGCGCGGTGGGCATGTACCAGATCACCGACGGGACCTTTGAACAGGCCCGGCGCTACTGCATCCATGACCATGCGGTGGTGGAAGACGGCCCCTGGCACGACCTGAACGCCTGCTGGTTCAACCGCTTCTACTCGCGGGTGGTTCCGAGCCATGCCATCGAGCTGACGGCGGCGCAGCTGGATCGCGCGGTCGCCCGCGCGCTCGGGCACCGGCAGAGCGGCACGGCGACGCTGCGGCAGAAACAGGATCTGGCGGCGCTCATTCACCTCTGCGGCGCGGGCGCGGGCCAGGACTACGCCAGGCGCGGGTTGCGGCTCACGCCCCATCAGCGCTGCGGCGACCACGACGTGCAGACCTACCTGACCAGAATCGCGCTGCTCAAAAGCCAGTTTGCCACGCTGGCGGCAGGAGGGCCGAAGACGTTCCGGCAGCGGCGATGATCCCGCGGCGCGCCTTGACTCGGCCCGCCCCTCTCACTAAGATCGCGTCACAATTTTCGCTTGTTTCAACCCTAAGGAAATCTGCGCAATGGGCACCTCGGCCGCACAATCGTTCCCCCGCCACTACATCATCGTCGTGCATGGCATCGGCGAGCAGCGCCACAACGAGACGACGGTGGAGGTGGTGCACCGCTTCGCCGAAGCCCGGTCCCATACCGGCGGGCCCGTGCCCTTGGCCGGGCTGATGCCAGCCGATCTCTCCTCGCAATCCATTCGCCGCCCCGGCGGCGGGCACGGCTGGTCGGAATTCCGCGGGATTCCCGTCGATCCGCAGGGCGACACCGGCCGGTTCGACGGCACGCGCGCGGCCCGCACGGCCGGCCGCAACTTCCGCTTCGTCGATCTGCGCTGGGCGGATATTCTCCAGGACCATGCGGCCGCCTTCAGCTCGCCGCCGGAGCAGTGGGCCAGCGCGCGCGTCCAACGCCTGTCGGAACCCTTTACGCCGGCGGGCTGGATGCCGAACTGGGCCATGCCGCTGCTGCGGGAAGTCGATGCCTCCGTCGTGCCGGCCAAGACGCTCATGAAACGGGTCTCCCCGGAGCTGGAAGATCTCGTTTTCAATCGTGTGATCGGCGATATCCATCTCTACGGCGACTACGCCCGCACGAGAGGCCAGGCCGTCCGGCGTTTTCATTGGGTGCTGGACGAAATCTTTCTGCGCGACTATGCGCAGTGGTGCCGCTTCGAACGCACAACGGCGGATGAACCCTATGTCCCGCCGGTCTTCACAATTCTGGCGCACAGCCTGGGAACCGTGATGAGCTTCGATGCGCTGGTCTATGCGTTTGCGAAAGCCGAAATCCGCAGCGGCGGCGAGCGCCATCCGGCCAGCTCCATCCCCTTCCCCGGCTATACGGAGCGCTGTTCGTGTGAAGAACGCGATGAAGAAACTTCCTGGCAGAGCTTGATCCGCGACATTCGCGAGGCGCCACGGCGACAGGGCCTTCCCGATGGAGCGCAGGACTGGCACGCGCTGACGGCGCGGTTCCCCGACCTTCCCGCCAGCCCGCCCGAGAATCCGCCGCTGCTCTGGCGCAACCATGTCAAACACTTTATCTCGCTGGGCTCCCCGATCGACAAGTATCATGTGCTCTGGCACCACAACTACCGCCATATGGGGCTTCCGCACCGCCACGGCGTCGAGCCGGAGTGGGCCGAGGGCTGGCTGGACGACGCGGCGCTGGCGGCACAGGACCGGCAGATCCTGCACTACAACCTGTGCGACGAGCAGGACCCGGTCGGCCATCACCTCGATGTCGCGTCCGCCACCGCCAACTACCGCAAGGTCTTCCGCTACGAACGGAACCAGGTGGCCTTTCGCGATGTCGTGTTCCGGCGCTATCCCGTGCCCGGGGCCGCGCATGTCCAATATTGGAAAGACCACGACCTCTTCAACAACCTGGTGAAGGAAGTCATTGATGACGGCCCCAAAGGCACGTTTGTCGATCCCGACTTCATTCAACAACCGGGGGCCTACAAAACAGCCCTGGTATGGGCCTATTTTCGCGTTCCCCTCATCGCCGCAGTGCTCACCGGCGGGCTCCTGAGTTATGGCTGGATCAGCCTGGCCACCAAAGACTTTTCCATGAGCTACGCCGCCGCCATCGCCGGAGCCCTGCTCCTCTGGGTGGTCCCCAATCTTCGCCAGGGCTATGCCAAGGAATTGAGGCCGTCGGGAGAACGCAATACACAGGCCGCCGCCTCGACGTGGCACGAACGTTGGCGTCCGAAGGCCGGCCTCCTCGCGAACCTCGTGCGCGGCATGGTGGCCTGGCGCCGCATTCTGATCTGGCTGAACGAGCGGCGAGACTATCGCGTCGAACAGAACTGGAAAACGTTCCGCCTCTCCACACGTGTCGTACAGCGCGATCACGCCACGTACGATAGGGCCTCGGCGCAGGAGGCGGGCCAACGCTTGTCCCTCAAGACCGAAGGCGGATTCTGGCGAACGGTCTGGTGGCGCGTCGGCGGCGGGCTGTTCACCTTCGCCCTCTCGGCGGGGCTGGCCTGCACCGGCCATCATCTTCTCGGTGGAGCGGAGCCCTCGGCGGAATCCGGCTGGAGCCTCGGCGAGCTATTGGAAGTCGGCGGCTGGGCCGGCATGACCATCTCGGCCTGTTATCTCGCCACGATGGCCTACGTGATCTCCTGTTTCTATTATATGAAACATCTCACGCCGCTCGATCATACGGAGCGGGCCGCGCCGCGATAGGCTCCACCACCCCTTTCTGCTACGCTCCCCTCCATGCCCATCGCCCTGCACGCCTTCCTGATGCTCTTCGTCGCCGGGGCGGCGCTGCGCCTGTGCGGCCTGCTCGGCAAGCCGCACGCGGAGCGGCTGGGCAGCTTCGTCTTTTCCGTCACGCTGCCGGCCACGATTCTCGTCTCGCTGGATCGCGTGGCCTTCGCGGCGACGGCCTGGAAGCTGCCGCTGGCCGCCTGCCTCGTGACGCTCCCGCTGGTGCTCGCCTCCTGGCCCCTCGCCCGCCGGCTGCAGCTCGCCCGCCCGGCACAAGGCGGATTCCTGCTCGCCATCGGCTGCATCAATTCCATCTACTTCGCCTATCCCGTGACGCTGGCCACGTTCGGACAGGACGGCCTCGCGCAGGCGATTCTCTTCGACCTCGGCCAAACCACCTTCACCCTCACGGCGCTCTATACGATGGCTCTCTGGCATGGCACCGCCGCCCCGTCGGCGCGCGCCTCGCTGACGCGCCTGCTCTCCTCGCCCCCGCTTTGGGCCTTGGCGGTCAGCCTGGCCCTGAAGGCCGCCGGACTCCATCTGCCCTCCTGGCTCCATGAGCTGTTGACGCCGGTGCATCTCGCGACCACCCCGCTGGCGAGCCTTGTCCTCGGCCTCTCGATCAGCCTGGAGGCGGTGCGGCGGACCTGGCCGCTGGCCTGCCTGGGCGTGGCCATGCGCATGGCCGGCGGGCTGCTGCTGGGGTTCGCCGCCACGTGGCTGCTGGATCTCACGGGCCTGGAACGGGCGGTGGTGATCCTGATCGCCGGAATGCCCTCGGCGGTGATGGCAGTCATCTTTGCGGGAGAAACCGGGCTGGATGAAGATTTGGTCGCCTCGATCGTGGCGCTCTCGATCTGTCTCGGCGTGGCGCTGCTGCCCTGGCTCCCCTACCTGGCCGCCGCGCTCCTGCCATAGATTCACGCCCCGGCGGCTTACGAGACGCGGGACACCGAACGCTCCAAGATTTCGTGGATGAGGGTCTGATAGGGCTTGCGCTGGCGGGCCGCCATTTTCCGCAGCTGATTGACCAGCCAGGGCGAGAGCCGCAGGGCGATGAGCTGCTGCGCCATCTTCCCGGACGGCCGCCCCACCTGGCGCGAGCGCCGGAACTCCTCTTCGGTGGATTCCGGAATATCCGAGAAATCAGGGCGCGAAGCGGAGGTAGGCTCGGCCTTCCCGCTCGCTCGCGTGCCGCGCGCTGATGATCCGAACCGTTTCCTGATCATGTTCTGTTCTCCTGATCGTATACAAGACGAGCACGAGCCATTTGTTGGCCGTGAGGCCCAGCCGCTTGAACCGGCGTTCACGGGACTCCTCCGACAGCTCGTCCCAGTCGAGCCCGTTGGCATCGCAAAAGGCAGTGGCCGCCTCCTCGAACGGGACGCCGTGCTTCTCGACGTTGGCTTTGGCCTGCGAAAGATCCCAGGTAAACACGCGTCTGTAGATACAGGAATTCCGTGGTCGTTACAATCGGCCTCGCAGGTTGAGACAGGCCTGGGGATCGAGGCACAAGCCGGCCATTCCCGGGCCTCCTCCTCTAGTCCTGACTCCGATGCGGCGGAGTGCAGCCCCCTACTTGACCGATATCAGCCCAGAGTGCTATTGATAATAATTATCAGGATCATTGCGAGGATCCTCTCCGCGTAAACATTCAGAGGCCAGAGAACTGTCGTTCCAGAGCCCAAGGCGCCTGACGGTGTCTTGGGCTTTTTATTTATGCCTGCAACCAGGAGGTCTATCCATGCTGACCCGGCGAAAACTCCTCACCTCTGCGGCCGTCATCGGCGCCGGACTGGCGCTCGACGGCGGCGCCGCGCCACGGCTGTTCGCCGCATCCGCGAAACCCCGGCTCAACGCGGCGAAGCTCGCGAAGTTCGTCGATCCTCTGCCGATTCCATCCGTGCTGACGCCCGACACGACGCTGTACCCCGGCACCGACTACTACACGATCTCCATGACGCAGTTTCGCCACTCGCTGCACCGCGATCTCCCGCCAACCCCCCTGTGGGGCTACAACGGACAGTACCCGGGCCCCACGATCGAGGCCCGTTCCACGCTGCCCCACAATACGGCCGCGCCGGGCAAGCCGGTCAAAATCCTCTATACCAGCGCCCTGCCCTCCAAACACCTACTGCCGGTCGATACCACACTGCACTGCGGACCCGGCACGTCGGCCTGCTCGCCGCTCGTGCGCACGGTCGTCCACCTGCACGGCGGACACGTCGGCCCTGACAGCGACGGCGATCCGGAAGCCTGGTTCACGCCTGGATTCGCGCAAAACGGACCGGCCTTCCTCCCCGCCCCATTTCTGTACCCGAACGATCAAGAGGCGGCGACACTCTGGTATCACGATCATGCGCTCGGAATTACCCGCTTGAACGTCTACGCCGGGCTGGCCGGGCTCTACGTTATTCGCGACGATCAGGAGGACCGCCTCAATCTCCCGAAAGGGCCGTATGAAATTCCGCTGCTGATCCAGGACCGGCGGTTTCATGCCGATGGCACGCTGGATTACGCCACGGGGGCCGAACCGCCGGAACCGCTGGAGCCCGCGCCGTCCATCGTGCCGGAATTCTTCGGCGACACGATTCTGGTCAATGGCAAGGTGTGGCCCTACCTTCAGGTGGAACCCAGGAAATACCGGTTCCGGATCGTGAACGGATCCAATTCACGCTTCTACGATTTGGGCTTGTCCTCGGAGCAGCCGTTTCACCAGATCGGCACGGACGGCGGGCTATTGAACGAACCGGTGACCGTCTCGCACCTGGTCGTCGGCCCCGGCGAGCGCGCCGACGTGATCCTCGATTTTTCCGGCCGCACCGGCCAGACAATCACGCTGCGCAACACCGCCCGCTCCCCATTCCCCAAAGGCGAGACGCCCGACCCATTGACGGTCGGCCAGATCATGCAATTTCGCGTCACAAAACCGCTGGCCGGTCCCGACACGAGCGCGCTGCCCGATGTCCTGCGCCCCTGGCGCCCGATCATGCCATTGACGGCGTCCGCACCGGCGCGGGCCTTGGTCTTGGTCGAGGAGACGGATCCGCTGGGACGGCTGCGGCCGCAACTGGGCACGGCGGCCAACGGGCCCTTGATGTGGGACGATCCGGTCACGGAACGGCCCGAGCTCAACTCGACGGAAATCTGGACGATCATCAACGCCACGGAAGACGCCCATCCCGTCCATCTTCACCTGGTGCAGTTTCAGATTCTCAGCCGCCAGCGATTTCAGGCGCATCAGTTCGTGCCGGGACGGCCGGAGACGCTGGCAGTGATCGGGCAACCGGCCGGCCCGGAAGCGAATGAAAGAGGATGGAAAGACACCGTGCGGGCCTACCCCGGAGAAGTGACGCGGATCATCGCCAAGTTCGATAAACCGGGCCGCTATGTGTGGCACTGCCATATCCTGGAACATGAGGACCACGAAATGATGCGGCCATTCGTCGTGGAGCCGTAATCAGTCCCGCCTTGTCAGCCCGAGAATCCGCCGCCCCGAGGGGCGGCGGATTCTCGGGCTGCCCACAGAGTGTCAACAAAGCGGTCTGTGCGTCGGATCTGGCGGCGCGAAACGGTTCGGCATAGACAGGAGCTGCCGCTGGAATCACCCTGCGGAGCTAGCCATACCTCAACCGGTGCGGCTCTCACGGCATGAAGGCCCTGCTCACAGCGGCACGCTGCCCAGCGCGGCCAATACCAGCGCGTTCAGCGTTTGGAATTCGACCCCGTCCGGGTTCACCAAGTTGCTGTCGAGGGTGGGTTCGGAATAGGTGACGCCGTCCGTCCGCCCATTCCACAAGGGCTCGATGCGCCCCAGGCCGCCGTCGCGCAGGGTTTCGCGGATGAGGTGGAACACGTCGGCCACATCCTCCAGCATCAACCGGCGGCTGTCGAACCCGTCGCCGGTAATGCCCAGGCGCGCCGCCATCAGCGTCCTGCGGAACGCGGCAATGGAAGGGGCCACTCCGTCGCTGCGCTCAAGATCGGTCCACACCAGGTCGCTGCTGCCGTCGAACGCGAGCCCGCGCCGGCGGAAGCTGGAGGATCCGACCATCGCCCACTCGTCGTCCACGATGACCACCTGCGATTCCAGGCGGCTGGGCCGCCCCGGGAACCCGACCGGGTGGAACGACACCACGTTCGCCGACGGCAGGTCCAGCACCAGGTCGAACCGGTCTTTCACCTCTTTGGCCCGGTATTGCTCGTAGCCCTTCCCGTAGTCCGGCGCCTTCGGCACACAGATCACCACCTTGAGGCCCGGATGGGTCGAGATCTGCGCCGCCAACAGGCTCTTCAAATTGCGCGAATAGGGCTGCGCCGTGCCGGCTTCGGTAAAGGAGAGCCCCGGCGTTTCGAGATAGATGAACCGGCGTGCGTTTTTGATGGCCTGTTCCAGCGCCCACTGCGCATCGCGGCGGCCGAAACAGGCCGCGCTCAGCTCACGCAGGAGTTCGCCGTACAGGCGTTCCCGCTGCGATTCGCGTCCGGGATCGTTGTCCTTGAGCGCGTTGAGCCGGTTCCTGAGCTCGGTGTTCAACCGGGCGCCGGCCGTATCCAGCGGACTGGGCAGCCCGGCCAGGTTGAGGCCATCGATCCAACTCACCACCAGGTCCACCAGGGCGTTCCAATCGCGCGGGATCGACCCGATGTTCGCCTCCACCACCGACTTGAGCAGCGCCAGCTCCGGGGTTTCGCAATAAGGCGCGATCGTCTGCAACACCGCGCCGGCCATCGTGCCGCGTGTGCCGTTGGGCGATTCGCCGAGCGTGAGCGGCGTATTGCGCACAGGCTCGTCCCAGGTGCTGTTGTTCAGTTGCTGAATCCGGTCATACAACGAGGTCGTGCGCCGGAAAGCCATGCGGGCGATGTCGTAAGCCAGCACGGCATTTTGGGTGGAGACGCCGGCATACTGCGTTTCGGGACCGCCCTGCGAACCGGGCGCGCCGAGGGTTGGCTGGGCCGAATGCATGGCGGGCCCGATCGGGCCTCCGGCCAGCACCGCCGTCCAGTTGGCGCCGCGCTTGGCGGCGGCCAGCAGATCGCGGCGCGCCATGGTGGGCAGCCGCGGCGCATCGCGCGGAGGGGTTTCCCCTCCCAGTTGCACGATGGCGTTCAAGAGCGCATTCAGATCGACGAGCGCCGGCAGCGGCGCGCTCGTCCGGCGCAGGCCCAGGACGCCGGCCCGGCACACCCCCTGTTTGGCGGCCGTCGCCACCGCATTGTCGGCCACCGCCGCAGGGCCTGCTTCGGGAGTCGTGTTCAACGGCAATTCGAGGTTCCCGAAAATCCGCTTCTTCCCGGAGCGCTCGACCACGACCATGTCAAAAATCAATTTGGGCGCCGGGGCGAAGGTGAACGGCGGTTCGAGCCCCAGCGGGTTCGCCAGGCGCAGGACACATTGTCCGTTGAAGGTTCGGCCCGCGGCTGGTGCCGCAACGCTATTGGCCAGCCCTCCGGCTCCATCCCCCCGGCTCAGCACGGCGCCGCTGCTAAACACCCGATGGTAGACCCGCACGGCGCAATCCACCGGCAGGCCGGCGAGGGTGAGCCGCACATCGGGACTGCTTCCGTCGATGACAACGGCGCGGCTGGCCGCGATCACTTGCTGTTTGAAATCGGATGGGAACGTGGCGTCGTCGGCCGGCGCGCTGGAGCCGGTCAGCGGCGGGAAGGCGGGCCAATACAGATCCGTGCCGGCCGGCAGGACGAATTTCGGATTGATCTCCGCCGCGGCCGCCAGCGATTCGGTCGCCGCTCCGTTGAACAGGCCATGCAGCCGCTGCATCACGGCATTGCCGTCCGCCAGGGTCGTGAGATCTTCATGCAACCGCACCACCGGAGCCGGTTCGAGGCGGGATCCCATGTAGCCGGCGGTAGACCGGTCCGGCGCTCCCGTGAGGTACGTGCTGGTGTCGAGCACTTTGACGGTGAAAAAGTCGTGCGTCAGCGTGGTGGAAGCGGGAAGCGCGGGCAGGGCGCACCGGTTGCCGAGCCGCCCGAACGTATCCAATCCCAGGTGGAGGTGCCGGGCCTGTTCCAGCGGAAAGGCCCCGGTTGCGCCGGTATCGGCCTGGCGGGTCAGCTCGCCTTTGAGTTCCGTATCGGAACCGGCATAGGCCGACACCGTGAAGAGCCCGATGGCCGGCGTCGCGTCGGTTTTGCCGTTCACAAAGGCTCCGCCGTACGGCGTCCCGTCCGGCTTGACCATCCGCACGGTGAACGACGCGGCGCTCAGCCCCGCAATGCCGGTGATCTGGTCCGGCGTGCTCTCTTTCACGAGGCCGGCATAAGCGCCGGCCAGGACGGTCCAGCAGGAGGCCACCATCAGGGGATGGATGATATGTCCCTGCTCGTCGAAGAAGAAGAGTTCGCCCGCGATCCCCGTGTCCTGCCCCGCATGGAGCCATCCGCCGGTGACAGCCTCGGCCACGTCACCCGACTCGATGAAGACATACTTCGGGACCGGTCTGATGGGCCGGTCGGCCGGTTTATTCGGGTAGTTGACGGGACTGGCCGCTTCCAGGCGGCGGACGTACAGCCGTCTCAGGCGCTGCAGCGCGCCGGGGAACAGTTCGAACAGCAACCCGGCGCCGTTCACGGCTGTGCCGTCGGCTTTGGTCAGCGTGACGGTCGGTTTGCGATCGGACGCATTGGTTTTGACGGCCCGGGCCGAAATCGGACAGAGCCAGGTCTCGCTGCCCGAGAGCGTCAACGAGAGGCGCGCGGCGTTGAAGGCGATGCGTCCGCCTGCGTCGGCCGCGCTGTGGCTGCACCATTTTTTGGAGATGAACGGCATGCCGATGCCCAGCGGCTGCAGGCCGGCTTCTCGAAAGGCGACTGTGGCTGCGTCAGATAGAAAAGACATAACGTGCTCTTCGCCGGTTTAGGAAAACATGATCGATGTCGACCGCCCCAACGGATCGGTGACGCGCACGATTCCGGACACAACCCCGGCCGGCAGCACCAGATCGAACGTGGTGATGCCCGTGCCGGTCGTGGTCACCACATTCTCCAGGCGCGGCGCCGCCGGTGGCGGCGAGGCGGGCGGCAGCGCATCGGCGATCCATTGCCCCACCGGTGTTTTCACGACTCCGGTGCCCGGGATGGTGTCTGTTCGAAACACGTCGATCAGCGCCTTGCCCAGCTCCACGGCATGGAACGGCAGATCGGTCCGCAGATGCAGGACCGGCAAGGCTGCCGGGCCGGTGAGGGCCAGGAGCGGCGGAACGTCCGGCGCCCAATAGGCCAGCCTGGTGGAAGAGCCGGCCGATTCGGCGGCATAGGTGCCCCGCGCCGGATCGGCCGTGCCGATGGCGGTGACCTGGTAATACAAGGGCCGCCAGGAACGCGCCGCGACGGGATCGAGGATCTTCTTGCCGTTCAACGCCGGTCCATGGAGCATCTGTGCCGTGAAGTTTTGCCACGCCGGATTGTCTTCCCGGAATGCCGGCAGCCCCTTGGCGCCCACATCCCGGGAGAGCGGCGGCTTGCGCGTCCGGTAGACCCGGTAGCCCGCGGTGGTGGCCGGACTGTTGCCCAACACCTGCACTTCGATGCCAGTCCCGTTCGCCTTGAGCGAAAGATTGGGCGCGACCGGGCGATTGAGCCGGGGCACGGCAAAAAACACCGGAGCGGACTTGTCCGATTCGATGTTGGACCGATTGACGGACGAAACGCGGAACACCGTCAGCCCTTCGGCACTGCCGGCCAGTTCCAGCTCCACAAATGTCGCGGGCAGCAATTCCCGGTTGTAGCGGGTGAAGGCTTTCGCGCAGAGCTGGGCATACTCCGGCTGCAGGAGCAACCCCCGCAGCTGCGTGGCCCGCGCCACATGCGAGTCGCTCAAGGGCAGGAGCCACCGGCTTTGATCGCCGGGGAATCTGGTCTTAAGCACCTCGCCGAGCGCAAACCGCAGCGCCGTTTCGCTGGCTTCCCACACGATGTACCCGAGTGCATTGGCGGCCGAGGGCCAGCTCAGGCGCCCACGCGCTTTCTTCGTCGCGTCCGGCAGGGCCGTCCACTGCACATCAGCCGGAAGGTTCACGACCGCGGGCTTGCGGGGGTCCGGCAGTTCCGTGGTGGCGGGCGGCGACCAAGGCGAGTACTCCGTGACCGGCTGGCGCAATCGCTCCAGCCCTCGCACATAGGCGGCATAGCCCACGGCATGCGGATCACCGGAGGGGAAGACTGCCGTGACCACGGGAATCTCCAGCCGGTATTGGACAAGGCCGGGCAGGGGCGGCAGAGACGCCCCATCCGGCGGCACATCGGCCAAACGGTAGACGCTGCCCAAGTCCGTGCCGGTCGGGTTCCCGTTCATGTCGAACGTGACGGTGACCAAGGGATGCGCGGCGTTGGACGAATGCACCGAGAACCCCGCTGGCGCCGCAGCCGGGGGCGTGGTGCGAGCGGGGTAAAATTGTCCGGCGAACTGGATCTGAGCGGCGCGGCGGTCGCTCCACTCCCAGGAAAATTCGATTTCCAATCGGCAGTCCACCGCAGCCGGCGTCGGAGGAGGAAACACGTTCGGATCCGGCAAGGCCAGCTTCACCGTGTTGATGATCGGGCGCTGCGAAGGAAGGGCCTCACTCGCATGCACGACGTCCCGGAACGCCGACCAGCGCCCGAGCACATCGATCCCGGCGACGAAGTACCGCACGGGAATCGTGCCGTACGGCGGCAGCGGCGTTTCGGCGTCCACATAATTGAACCGGCCCGTGTCTTCGCCCGGCAGCTCGTTCTGCGGCGCACGGGTGAGATAGGGCTGGTAGCTTTTTTCGGAGAAGAAGTTTTCGGTATTGAGCCATTCGGCCGGCCCGGTTTGCCGGCTCGCGACCAGGCCCCAGGCTTCCGGCAGCTCCGGTTGCTGCCAGGACACTTTAACGGCTTCGGACGCCTGCCCGTCGCGGCTCTCCGGCCGGTTCTTCCGCAAGGTGCGCTCGCGCAGGTCGGCGGGGACCGCCGGCGCGGGCAACCCTTCGGAAAGCGCGGCGAAGATATGCCGGTCCGAAACACTGTCGAAGAGTTCCGGAAGCTTGATCGGCCGGCCAGGCCGCAGCACATACTCCGCTTCAACTTTATAATCGTACGCCAGAGGAACGGCGGCCAGGGTGGGCTGATCGACCATCCGGGCGAAATCGTACGTGCCGTAGCCCAGCGCCAGCGAACCGAAGCTGTCGCTGCTGACCTGCAAGAGCGTGCTCGCCACGACGGGGAACCGCGCGGTTCCGGACGTCGAGGGCGCCACGCCGGTTTGATGAATACCCGAGACCGTGCGCTCGGCGATATAGGCCGGTTGCCGGTCGGCGGGATTCCAGGAACTGTCGTCGGAGATTTCCAGGCACTTCTGAATATCGACCAGCAGGCTTCCCGGATCCGTGGTCAGGTACTGCACATATTTATCCGGCCGGGGGGCTTGCCAATCCGGCGTGGCCAGCGGAGCCGCGCCAAGGTCCGGCACCGGCGGCTTGAGATAATAGCCGAGCAACAGCCGTTGGAACGCCGCCAGATCCGGCCTGGTCGGCGACGACGCAAATCCCTGCAGCGCGCTGCTGTACGCGGTCGTGACACCGGGGGGGAACGGCAGTCCGACGATCTGCACCAACTGCCAGTCGTTCGCATTCACGACGCGGTCGGTGGGCGTGCCCAACACGTAATTGACCGTGCCCGCACCGGCGCAACGCAGCGACGCCATAAACGGCGACCGGAACCTGGCCGTGCCGCTGGCTGTCAGCACCTGCCGGGCTCCCGGCAATGCCTGTCCATTGCGATCACGGGGCTCCAGCGTCAGGCTCTGGCCGGCGGCGAGCGTCACCCCCACTTCCAGCACATACATCTCGGTTGGAAAGGGCACATTGGCTTCGCCGGACACCGCGAGGGGGGAGGTGACCAGTTTATCCATGCTGTACTTCCGGACACGGCGATAGAGCCGGAACGGCTGCCGGGGAAATCCGAACTCGGGCAGCATGGTCCAGCGCAGCCCTACCGGCAGCGCGGAAAAGTCCGGCGTGTAATTGGGCGTCACCGGCTCGCCCGTCTGAAACTTTTTGAGCGCCTCCTGCGCGGCGTTGACAAACTCGGCGGTCTCGACCGGCTTGCCTTCCGGCCCCAAGGGCCAAGGCAGCGGTTCGGCAAACAGCCTGAATTGCGGCGTGACAGTGGACATGGCTTAGGCCTCCCACGGGGGAGTGGGTGAAAGTTCCAGTTGAAGCAGGACGGCGCTCTGCTCGGCCAACCCGAATAACGCGCTCGCGGTGCGCACGATTTCGATCGTGAGCGTTTCACGGCCGGTGAGCACCGGGCTCCGCTGCAGGAAGGCCAGCGTGCGGGTGCCTCCGGTGGAGCGCACGAAGTGACGGATGCGGGTCTGCCCGCTGGCGGGCCGGAGCTTGAGATGCTCGACGGTCTGTTGTTCGTACACGACGAACGCCGGATCGAGGACTTCGTTGTGTTCGTTCACGACTGTTCGTTTCAACGGCTCCTGCCGGACGCGCCACATGGGCTCGGCCGCATCGATCAGCACCGCATAGGGATAGTACTGTCCGCTTGCCTCGCGCCACAGGATGGTAAAGCCGGTGGTCTCGGTATCGTCATCCAGCGGCATGCCCGCCGCCAGAATGGCATTTTGGATTTCGACGTCGGTGGCTCCCGCGACCGGCGTGCCGCTTCCGCCAGGAACCGGCAAGCCCGTGATGTCGGCCGACAGGGCCCGGTGGCGTATGGGATAGACCCGGTGGCTGGCGGCGAAATCGGTCACATCGGCATAGCGGGACGTCTGGAACGTGCGCCGGTACAACGGGGTCACGGCCTGACCGGCGGGCACGGCCTCCGGCACCGTGTATTCCAAGTCAAAGACGTAGGGCGTCAGCGGCTTCAGCTCGAACGGCGCCTGGTACACCGCATGGCCGGTAAAGGTATACGAGCCGCCCAGGCAGGGGAAGAGACCCGCCTCGATCAGCGCCAGGACGGTGTCGCGGTAGGGCGACAGCACGCTGGCCGGCGTCTCGGTGAGCGTGGAGATCACTTCGGGACTCTGCGCCACCGGCGCTCCGTCTGCGCCCCGGATGATCGCCCGCAGTTGTTTGCCGTACGCCTCCACCATGCGGAGGATAGCCGGGTCGTTGAACAACACCTGGAGGGGGTCGGCGAAGAAATGGAAGCGTTCATCCATATCCGGCGTGGTGCCCAGCACATAGGGGGCCAGTTCCGCCGGAACTTTACTATCGGTGCGGAACGCGAAATCCTGGGTCTGCGTCTGATTGTAGACTTCTCCCTTGGTCGGGTGCGTGGCGACGACGGTGTACCCGGCCGACAGCCGATAGACCGTATTGGGCTTCAGCAGCGGGCGGGGCGTATTGTCGTTGAGATAGCCCGTCAAGGTTTCCTTGTCGGTCTCGATGCTCTCGGTCACCGTGGCGTGGCGCTGGACTTCGCCCATCGTCAAGGTTTCGGCGAGCGCCACGAACATGGCCGGCAGCGCATCGGTGACCAGCGCCGTTGAGATCCGGATCTTGCGGGTCTCGGGCTTGGGTTTGACCGAGAACAGAATTTTGTCGTAGGACGCCAAGCGGGAGCCGAACAGGAATTGGCTCACCGGCATCACGCTGGACCGCCAGGGTCCGGCAGGATCGAGCCAGCGGGCCGGCAGCTGGCTCGGGCTGGCCAGCACCGTGGGCGCCAGGGCGCTCAGGAGGTGGGCCGCCACCACCTGATCCTTCTCATCGACTTCCAGCACCTGGACCTTCCCGTAAAACTTGCCGTAGACGGCGCCGCAGAACAGGACTTCCTCGCAGGCATCGGTGTCGAAGGTCACGTAGGAACAGGACTCCCGCTCACTGAGATACTTGGCGACGAGGTCGGGATTCAGTTGAGCCTGGTCGGTCCCCTGTCCTTGGGCCACCCGGCGCCGTTCGACATAGGGCAATTCGAGGGCGCGGTGGCAGCGGTGGCCGGCCGGCCGGTCTGGCCTGGTCTGCGCCCGCTCCAGACACACTTCGATGAGCAGGCCGGTAAAATACCGGTTAGTCAGAATCAGATGATGAATCTCGGCGCCCGTGATGCGGATCGACGCTTGCTCGGTCTCTTTTCCGGATGTCGGCCGCCAGCGAACCTTGTTCAACAAGCGTCCGGCTCTGTCGTAGGCGTACACCGTCAGCGTGGTTTTCGGCTGGTTCTTGGACCAGATCTTCACCGTCACGGCTTGCGCGGACGGGCCGAGCACGTCGATGCGCATATATTCGCGCAGGGACACCCCCCGATAGCCGGCGACATCCCGCATTTGCGTGCGCAGGGGGTAGCGGCGGTTGCGCACAAACTGCTCTTCGGGAATAAATCCGCCCAACTTCGAGACGACCAGATCCTTCTTCGTGGCTGCGCTGTAGATTACCAGCGCGTCTTCGACCTTGAAGGGATTGGGCATGTAGGTGCGCTCGGGCAAAAACAGCTCGTAGCATTTCTTTTCGACGGAGGTCGGCCCGGCCGGGCTGAGATCGTTCTGACTGTCGTCGCCGATGATCTGGGCGGGCACCTCATAGGGATAGCCCATTTCTGCCAGCAGGATGTCGAGGGTCGAAGGCCCGGCGCAGGACTCCGGCGCATACACTCTCATGAGCGTGTCGGGCGGTTCCACCCGCACGGTGTCCGGCGGATCCGGATAGGCCGTTCCCCGCAACTGCCAGCCATGCATCGACGGGCCCAGGGGCTGTCCGCAGAAGGTGTACAACACACGCGCCGGGGGGGCCGCTCTCTTGCAGACGTCGCCCCAGCGCACCGTAATATTTTCCCGCAGGTCGGTGGACCGCTCCACGGCATATTCCGCCGCCGTGGGCACCCGGCTGAACAAAGCTAGATCGATGGCCGTATCCGCGCCGTTGGGCTGGTGGGGCCGGTCAAGGCGCCAGGTGATCGGCGGCTCCGTCCCGGCATAGGCCGCGCCGTTTTCCGTCAACGTCAGGCTGTTGAGTGTGTATTGCAGGCTGATGTCGCCGCTCAAACCATACCAGCCGCCGGACGGGCGTCCGGGAGCGGCCAGCGCGTCTTCGGTGAATGTATTCGTATTGAAGGTGGCCGCCAGCTCCGGCGCAAACGACATTTGCAGGACGATGACCGAGTCGATCGGCACGCTGAGCAGCTCACCGGCCGGAGGAGTGGCCCCGGTGACTTCTTTGGCGTTCCCCAAACTCGCATCGATGGGTTTTTGGTTCGCCGCCTGCCCCGACACCAGGACCGGCGAGTAGCTTTGCAGGAACACGCCCCGCAGCAGCGCGGGCGGCTTGAGGTCGAAATCTTCCGTGCCGATTTCGATGCCCACACAGGCGGAAATCGAAAAGAAGAAGAAACTGACGCTGCCGCAGATTTCGCCTTGCAGATAGGTCTTGTACGAGTTGTCGGGCCGCTGCGAAATCAGCGCGTTGAACTCTCCGCGCGCGCCGATGCTGATGATCAGGAGACGCAGTTCGCCTTCGAGCCGCATCGTGCCGACGATGATGAACGGCGAGAACGCCACGCCGACGTCAAGCCCGGCGGAGATCCGGAGATAGATCGAACCGGGATCCCCCAGCAGGATGGAGGCTTCGATCCCCGCCGCGATGGCCACGCCCGGCAAAATCTTATCCCGCAAAAACTCCGGCACCCGGCTGCCGTAGTCGGCATAGACCAGCTGCTTGCCCTGCAACATGAAGTAGGCGCTGCCGCGCACGATGTTGAGGATTTCGGCGGACGCCGGCTGGGAAATCGTGCCGAGATAGAAATGCCAGTCGGAGCCCTCTCTGAGATTGAAAAAGATTTCGATCGGAATCGCCAGCTTCAGCAATTCCTGGATCTCGAAATTGATCATGACCCCGACCGTCACCGTTCCTTTGCCGAAATCCAGGTCGATGATGCCGATGATGCCGACGCTCAGCTGGTTGGGGTTGTCCCCTACTTTGGGCGGCGCGCTGATCATTCTGATTTTCACCATGATCAGGATGCGCGGGCCGGGCAGTTCGAGCACGAACATGCCCTGGAAATTGATCAGGATCCCGCCTTCCAGCGTGCCCAAGACCGCGCCGACCCCGAAACTCCAGCGGTCGAATTCAGGACCCCACAGACGCTTGTCCGGCGTGCGCGGGGGCGGCGGCGCGTAGAGGTTGTAGGGCTCGCCCTGGGCTTTGATCAGCCATTTGAGCGCGGGCCCGACGGCCTCGGTGGGATTGCGCGGATCCTCCAGACGCCGGTAGTGCATGGCGAACAAGCCGGAAAGGCCGAACAAACCCAGCCCCGACTGGCCCAGGACGATCGGGGTCGGGAACTCGACGATCAGGCCGACAAACACCGCGATGGCTTCGCGCCCGCTGCTGTTGTCTTTGATCGTGCCGACGGCGATGTTGCCGGCAATGCGGAGCTTCAACGACACCAGCGTGAGATCCAGCCCCCCTTCGATGCCCTTGGAGCGGATGCTGTTGCCGTTCGAGTCCGTGACATCCGCATCGACAATGTTGACGAAGCCGTTCCCGATGAGCACGCCGGGAATATTGACCCGGACTCCGCTGGGCAGAATCTGGGGAACGCCGACCGGGTCGAGCGGAATTTTGACCTTGAACCGGTCGACCGTGATGACGCCAAGGTCCACCTTGATGGCAAAGTCGATTTCGAGCGTGACGGGATTGAACCGCGCCACACGGGCTCCCACGATACTGAACAGGTTCCCGAGCGGGTCCGGCAGACGGAACAGGCTGGGATCGGAGAGGTCGAGGTCGTACCCCTTGCTTTGGTCGAAGATCGCGGTATACACGACCTCGCCGGCAGGGCCGCGCGCGATATTGAACCCGATGGCTTTGTACCGGGCTTTCAGCGGCGGTGGCAGCGGCGTGGGCGCGCCCGGCAGCCGGTCGCGGCCGATTCCCAGCGACTCCACCACGATATCGAATTCCACGCCATAGTCGAGGACGATCGCGAAGTCCCAGCGGTCCGGACCGCCGCTGGCGGATTTGATCCATTTGAAGCGGCCTTCGCCGCCGTAGAGGATGCCCCGGCGGGTGCGGAAGACGTTCAATCCCCCGATCGCGACCGGCACCGCCACGCTCACGCCCAACGCCACCCAGTTGCCGGCGTCCTGGCTGTTGTCGGCTGCCGCCGACGCCGCCGCATTGATGATCGGCGCGAACAACATGAGCGCCCCGGCGATGTTCTTGAACCGGTCGTCGCGGGCCGCGTTGTTGTTGAAATGCAGCAGGCCGTCCCGATCTTCCTCGTCGGAACTCAATTGCAGCGCGATGGCGGTTTCGTCGGCCGCGCGGTCCCACTGATAAATCAATTTGAAATTGAGGATTCCGTCGTGGCTTGTCCAGGAGGTATCCCCTTCTTCCGGAGCGGGCGCCCCTCCCGTGCGCAGCTTCTGTTCCAGATCGGACTCGAAATCGATGCTGCCGTACAGCTCGAACAACGCCAGGTCGCCCTGGTCGATCTTGATCCGGACCCCGAGTTGCTTGATGGCCGGGGGCAGCCGGTCCGGGAGCGGCGGCGCGGCGGGCGTCGGTGGAACAGGCGCGGGCTCAGGACCAGAGCCGCTGGACGGAGGGGTGTAGGCGTCGCGCTGCGCACGGGCCGTGAGTGTGTGCGCGCCTGTGCCGCTCAGAGTGAAGGCCACCCGCACAGTCCGGTTGGCCGGATCCGACGTATTCGCCGGGTTGGGCAGCGGATCTCCGGTGGTGCCATGTCCGTGCGCATTGGCCGTGAACGTCGCACTAGGGTACCGGGCGGCCAGTGCCGCCTGCACGGCCTGGTTTCGCCGCCCGGAGAGCGCCTGGTCGCGCGCGGCGTTGCTGGGATCATTGCTCGCGTAGCCGTCCAACTGAATACTTTGGACGGTGGACGCCTCCGGGAAGTTGAACGCGCCAAGCGTGCTTTCGAACTCGCTGTCGCCGCTCGTGTGATCGAGGTACCGCGGCAGCTCGGTATTGCCCGGCCGGTCAAATTGAAACCGGATGAACTGCGCCGATACAGGACCGGCCGGTATGGCTTGATACTGGACTTCGATATCGACATCGCTGCCTTCGGCCACATCCAGCGTGAACTGGCGCTGGTTGGTGATGGTCCGAAGCACGGCCCCGCCGCCGTGGGGCGTAACGGTGACGGTAAATTGCTCCCCGCCCTCCACTCTGAAATGAGCGCTTGTGCCTTCTTCGCGTTCCTTGATCAGGTCATGCCCGCCGGTTTGCCCGGCAGACACCGCATACTGGAGCGCCGGCAACGGATGGTCGTCGGAGCGGCGGTCGACCGGGGTGCCGGAGGGCGGAGCCGCCGTCGTGGCGGCGGCGACCACGATGCGCAGGTATTCGCGATGGCGGCGGGGCGTTCCCGCGCGGCTGTCGGTGACCTTGATGAACACATCATGCGTGCCGGGGCTATTGAACACGGCGCGGCGCGACGAACTCTCCCATACATCGGTGCTGCCATCGAGCACTTCGATGGTGTAGTCCGGCGTGCCTCCTCCGACATCCAGCTGCAGCACATCGCCCTGAATCAGATTGACCAGCCCGGGCGGGTCGCCGGCGGGAGGCGTGTCGAGCGCGTCGCTGACGGTGCCGCGGCGGAACTCGATCCTGGTCGGCCCGTGGAAAAACCGGGGCGTGACGGAAAATATCGTGAGCGCGAGATCGGGATAGACATCGAGCTCGGCTTCGAACGACACTTTCCCATGAAAGGAGAACAGGGCGTCGGCCAGCCGGGCCGTGAAACCAACACCCTGGTCGTTCGAGTAGTAGAGCAGAAGCTGCTTGATGTACAGCCCTTCCCAGTCATCGCCGACGCCAAAGTGATCGAGTATTTCAGGCGGCGTGGATTCCGGGCTGGTATCCAGCACGACTTCGTCGATGCTGAAGGCAAAACTGCCGGAACGGTGCAGGGCAATCCCCGGTTCCATGTTGATGAATTCGCCCACGCCCAAATCGTGCGGGCCGTCAAATCCCGCCGTTCCCCAGGCTTCCAGACGAAATTGCGGGCTCAAATCATTGTCATCGTCGCCCTGGCTGTAACTGAGCAGCACTTTCGGCAAACGGATTTCCACCGGCTTGCCCGCAAAGCGAGGGTCGGTATCCCGCTCGACCCTCCGCGTGGTGGGATGGATCCTGCCCGGCAGCCACTCGTCGCCGAGCGAAAAGGTCAGGGCATCAACCAGCAGTTCAAGGCGGAATCTCAGGCCCGGATAATCGGAGACGGCCGTGGATGTCGGTTCCGTGGGCAACAGATCATCCAGCACGCCGGCCACTTGAGGCAGACTGCCGTTGCTGGACGAGTGCGCAACGGTGTTGACAAATGCGGCCCCGTCGCGCGGGACGACCATGCGGAAGCGCATCCGCAAGCCGTTCCAGCGAAACCGGCCGCCCCCGCCGCCCGGCGGTTCATGGACAATTTCGGTTCCAGCTCCGGCGCCATCCAGCGAACAGGTTCCGCTGTAGAGGATGGCTTGGGGTCCGACCTGCGTCCGCAGTTCATCGACGGAAATGATGGAGAGGTACCGGTGGATATACTCGGGGAAATCGAACCCCACAAGATAGTGGGGCGCCAGCAAATCGAATAAGCCCAGGCGCTGAATGGTCATATCAAAGACGCATTACCATCGTGTGTCGGGATGTATCCTGGCGCCCACACATAACAGGTTGATCGGGAATTAGAAATAGTACGTTTAGGTGTACTACTTATCCTACAATCGATCATTAGAGAAACCGGCGTTCACCGCCTTCTCATCGCGCATGACCACGGCGCACTTCTCACAGCCCTGAGAACACACATCTTGATGGAAATCGCTCCCAGCGCTGTGATCAGCATCTCCGGCGAGGCATCAGGCTCCCATCCCCGCACAGCTCCTGTCCGTTGCTCGCCTCATCACGGGCCAGCGACACGGCTGCGCTCTCCCACACACTCTGCAAGTCTCCGGCCTGAGACCTTGGATATCTGCATAGCAAGGCAAATCTCATCGTCTGGCGGAAGAAGCTGGTGGATCTACGTATCCTGGACGATACTGACCGTATCCGGGCCCATACGAAACGGGCGCTCTACTTTCCTCTTTTCCTCCAGGTCGACTTCGCGTACCCTTTCCGCCTGTATGGATCATCCCGACCGGTTTCTCACGCCCGGCACTCTTTGGGCCGCATGGCTTGAACGCGCAGCCCATGCCCGGCGCTGCGGAGCGATTCAATCGATCCCCACGGAGCCGGAAGTGATCGAGCAGAGCGGCGTGGCATTTCAGGTGCATGTGGTCACGGCGCTGGCGATGAAGGCGTTTGCAGCGGCAGCGCCAACCGGCGCCGATCCCTTCCTGCCGTACGATCCCGACTTGTTCGTCGCGGACCTCTCCCCGACTCACGTGGCCCTGCTGAACAAGTTCAATGTGGTCGAGCACCACCTCTTGATGGTGACACGGGCATTCGAGGCACAAACGGCACTGCTGACCCGCGAGGATTGCGCGGCCCTGCTGCTGTGCCTCGCCGAGATCGACGGGCTGGGGTTTTACAACGCGGGCGCCGCCGCCGGAGCCAGCCAGCGCCACAAACATCTCCAACTGATTCCGTCGTCGGCCTTCCCTGATGCGCAACTGCCGATCGCGCCGCTCTTGCGCCGCGTACGGGGAGATGGCGCGATTGGCACTGTGCCAGGCTTCCCGTTCCTGCACGCCGTTGCGCCGATGCACCAGGACTGGCTACGCTCAATTCAAGACGGCGCCGCCGCCCTGCTCGCCTGCTATCGATCGCTACTGCACGCAACAGGCCTGTCCGATGAGGCGGCCTCAACTCCCTACAACCTGCTCGTCACAAGACAATGGCTGCTGCTGGTGCCCCGGTCTCAGGAATATTTCGAGGGGATCTCGATCAATGCGCTGGCGTTCGCCGGCACGCTGCTGGTGAAAAATGCGGCGCAGCTGGCCATCCTACAGCAGCGCGGCCCCATGACCGCGCTGCAACA
This sequence comes from Nitrospira sp., assembly GCA_035968315.1. Lineage (NCBI taxonomy): Bacteria > Pseudomonadati > Nitrospirota > Nitrospiria > Nitrospirales > Nitrospiraceae > Nitrospira > Nitrospira sp. Next base: position 433,810 of record JAVYIN010000007.1, on the reverse strand, counting down.
GGTGACGCTGCCGCGGAAGCCGTGACGCGTTAAAATCCGACTGAGACGCCCACCGTGCCAAGAAGCGCCGCCCGGTCAGAGGGCCCGGCGAATTCGGTGCCGAGGCCGCCGTCCAAGACCACGCGTGAGGACAGCTGATGGCGCAGACCTATTTCGATGCCGGTGTGATTCTGCTGGCCGCGCAGGTCCGACTGTCTGGTATAGACGCTGGCGATCAGCGTGTCGCGGAAGCTGGTGGGATAGCCCAGGGGATAGCTCACGGCGGCGACCGCACGATAGGCCCCCGGCCGCTCCTGCCCCTGCGGCGTGCCGAGAACGGTATAGCCCGCGTTGAGGTGCGCGCGCAGCCGCCCGAAGGAACGGGTGAGGATGCCGGTCACCTGCGTGTCCACGCCTTTTGAGTTCAGACCGGTGGGCAGATCCACCTCGACGCGGGCCGCGAAGGCCGGGAGCGGCAACGTTTCCGTATTGAAGTTGTAGAGCACCCCCAGATGCAGGTCGCCCGACTTCGCCGAACCGACAAGGCTGTTGGGATCGGACATCAGATCCCCCTGAATTTCGATCTGCGTGTTGTCGAAGGCGCCGTAGATGATCTGCGGCTGGAAGGTGACGCGGGTGCGGCCCTCTCGCCGGTCGTTGAAACGCACGCCGCCTTCCAGCCCGATTTCGCCTTTCGGAATCGCGTAGGCGTCTTCCATCCCGATCGGCCGGTTCGGGTCGAGATTATCGTGATCCAGGGCCAGGCTCCGCAGAGGCCACAGCCCGAGCAGGAGCAGGATCATCACGCTGATTGTGCGCCCCACCAGCCGCTTCAATGGTGGTGCTCCCGGTCTTGCACGATCATCGGATTCGCCGCATCGGCACTTGCCAGATAATAGGTGTCCACCAAGCGATAAATCTCCGCCCGCTTCTCTTCCCAGGTCGGCAGCACCTCGCTCGCCAGGATGTCACTGATGTTGTCATGCAGCATGTGGAGATTGTCGAAGATGTTGGCGATCTCCGGATAGCGCGCGGCGAAGCCCGGGCTCAATTCCGCCGTCAGCGGCATGAAGGTCCACTCGACCGGCGGCTGTTCGAGATACCGGCGATAGGCCGCGAGGATGGGCCGCACCGCCAGGGTCTTGGCTTCACGGTCGCGCGCGGCCTGCAGGGGATCGTACACGGCGACTTGCAGATAGTGATAGGACCAGATGGTGGCGTTGAAGAGCGGAAACCGCCGGCGGAAGGTCTTGGAATAGGGAAACTGATCCAGCCGCCGATGATCCAACCGCTTGGCCGTGATGGCGTAGGGGCTCTCCTGGTAATAAGCCAGCACGTTCCGGAGCGCGCGGGCTTTGTCCGGCTCGTCGGACGCCATAATGTCGTAGGTGGCCCGGTGCAGGGCATGCGCTTCGTCGAAGGTGTTCTGCGCGCGCCAGGCCAGCTTCATATAGGTGGGGGCGATGGCCTCCTCGTTGGGATTGAGCCGGGGCTTGGTGGCAATGAAGGCGAGGGTTTCCTTGCGTGCCCGGTCGTCGATGGCCGGCACATCTGTTCCGCCGGTCAGCAACAGATTTTCGTAGAGATTGGAATGGCCGAAATCGACCCCGTTAAATTCACTGTCGAGCTCGGCGAGATCTTCGCGCAACGCGAAGTTCCACAACGCGCGGTAGTAGAAGCGCTTGTCGCGCGGCTCGAACTGGCTGCAGGCGGCCAGGGCAACGACCATTGCGGCAAGCAACAGAATGGCGCCTTTAGACCAATCGGCCTTCATAACGATGAGGCCATGCGATGACAACGTCTGATCGGACGCCCTGTCATTCCTGCGCCGATCCTTTCTCGTCGTACCACTTCTCGCGATAGATCGGACAGAGCCCTTTCGCCTGCAAGGCCGCAATGACGTCGGCAATCATGCCGCCGTTCCCGCACACATAGACGGCGAGAGACTCCACCGATGCGACACGCTCTTCGACAAGCCGCTGGACACGGCCCGTTTCGCCGAGCCAGCCCGGCTCGGGACGAGACAGGGTCGTGATGGCGGTGAAGTTCGGCACGCGCCGGCTCAACGCCGCCCAGGCATCCTGGTAATACAGATCCCGCTGGCTGCGCAGCCCCCAGAAAAGGGTCGCGGGGCGCGGATCGGCTCGTTCGGCATTCGCCAGGATCATCGACCGGAGCGGCGCGATGCCGGTACCGGTCGCGATAAAGAACAGCTCGCGCCCCGGATCGTCACGCAGATGAAAGCTCCCCGCCGGCCCTTTGAAGCGGACCGTATCTCCGACGGTGAGGTTGAAGAGAAACCCGGACCCCGGTCCTCCCGATACCAGATTGAACAGCAGGGTGATGACATCCGGGCGGCTGGGCGGCGAGGCAATGGAATAGGCCCGCGTCACGAGGCGGCCAGTCTGCGGGTGCGGCATCTCGAACGAAATGAACTGGCCCGGCTTGAACGCGATAGCCGCCGGCTCGACCACACGCAGATCCACCTCGCGCACGTCATGGGTGAGCGTGCGGATTGCGTCAACCTGAGCCTGATGCGTCTGGATCGCCATGGGGGAGCGATTCTACCAGGATGCCGAAACGGTCTGCCAGCGCTACCGGGTCAGCCACGCGCGATTCCGCACCGTGACCAGCGCATAGGGGAAAATCCACACGAGGCTCACGATGTAGAAATACACATAGGCGATGCCGAACAGAAATTCACGGGACCGTTCGGAGTGGAAGAAATACAGCGTATAGAACAGCGACACCACGCCGATCGACAAGACAAAGCGGACGATCGTCCAGGGATCCTGCACGCAAAGATAGAACATCAGCCCCAGGGAACTATAGGCGACGGGATACCGGAGATTGGTGATGACGGTTTCCAGCAGCGTGAGCAGCAGCGACGAAAGGGGAAACCGCCACATGATTTTCCACAGGCGAATTTCTTCCCGGATATAACTCCGATCCCACCGCAGCAGCATGTTGCACAGCTGGCGATACCGCTCGGGGGCCAGGGTATGGACAACCGCCGACCGCTGATAGACCGACCGGTAGCCCGCGGCCAGGATATCGTTCGTCAGCGCGCGGTCCTCCCCGATCGTGCAATCTTCCCCCCAAAACTGCTGCCGCAGCCACGCGGGAATCAACGGCTTGACGACGGACGCCCGATAGGCCGAGAGCGCCCCCGGACAGCAATAGACCGTTCCATAGGTGGACTGCACGCTCCGGAGAAAATCGAACGACAGCACGAACCGCACATGGAGCATGCGCGGCAGCAGCGACCGGAACCGGTTGAGCACGCAGACTTTCCCCGCCACGACCCCGACCTGCTCGTTCCGAAACGGCCCGGCAATGGCCAGCAGCGCGCCGCGCTCGATCACACTGTCGGAATCGACCGTCACGAGAATGTCGCCGGTCGCTTTGGCAAACCCCGCGGCCAGCGCCCCGCGTTTGCCGCCGTTCACCGGAAGCCGGACGGCCTCCACCCGCTGCGGCCATTCGTCGCGCGCCTGCGCGATATGGTGCCAGGTGTCATCCGTACTCCCGTCGTCGATTACGATGATTTCGAGCCGCTCGCGAGGATAGTCCGCGCGGACGCAGGCCTCCACCGCCTGGCGCACCAGCGGCCCTTCGTTATAGGCCGGAATGATGATGGACATCCGCGGCGCCTGCTCGGCCTCCACCGCGGCATACGGCCGATACCGCACCCAGAGCAAGGTCCGGATCACCAGCAACAGCATCCCCATGGAAAACCACAGCAGGCTCGGCCGGGCGATCACGGCGGCCCAGCCTTGCAACTGGAACGATTCCGCCAAGGGATCGAACAACTCGTGGTTGAATCGCACGGCCGTGGCAACGATGGCGCCGCACACCATGACGATCGCAATGACCAGCCGCAGGTCGATCGTGCACCAGGTGGGATTTTCGTCCGGCACGAGATCCAGCACGGACGGCTTCGCAGACACAGGGATGCTCATCGGCTCCATGAATGATTCCTTGGCGGAGAATAATCGAAGACAAGGGCCGACTTTGTAATGGGGTCCGAGGGGGAATGTCAAGATTGCCGCATGAGCCGGCGCCTACTCGAAGAGAGCACGCTCCATCAACACGCACCGGCAAGAGGCCTGAGGCGGGCACAGATTCCGTGCGAAGGGGCCTTCCTTATTCGGACAGCCTGACAATAAAGCCGCCCGACTCGCGAAACGCCCGCTGCTGCGCATCCGAGAAGAAGGCTAAGGGCTCCTGATGGCAAAACTGGCACTCCTGGGTCGTCACCACCGCCGACGCAAGCCCCATCGAGGCCATATGTTCGTTGGCCAGCTTTAACGCCGTCGCCTCGTCGCGCGTCATCACATCGAAATGATGCATGCGGCCTCCCGCTTCCACCCAGGTATCGAACACCTTGACAGCCTCCATTGGCGCCTCCTCTCCTCTTCATCCTATGTACTTAGGACTCCTTTACAGTACGATGCGTTCGGCGTCCTTGTCAATTCCCGGCTTTCGGCGGGACGCGCGATCGAGGGGTTGCGGTTCACCGTGCGGTCGCCCGCCAGGCCAACGTCATCGCCAATAGCAGGAGGAGTGCCGCAAGGAGAAAGGGCGCGCCGGGAAGATACAGGGACGTGCTGAGGACGGAGCCGCTCCTGATGAAGAAGGCGAAGGTCTGCGTGAACAGACCCGGCCCGACGAGCCCGGCGATGCCGGCCAGGCCGGCAATCGCGCCTTGCAACTGGCCCTGCTCGGACGCACTGACACGCCGCGTCATGAGGGCTTGGGTGGCCGGTCCCGCCAGCCCCCAGCAGGCCATGATCGGAATGCCCGCGCAATAGATCCAGGCCGTGGGCGCCAGTCCGTACACCGTAAACCCGGCGGCGCCGCACAACAGCCCGGTCAGCAGCGTCCGTCTCTCGCCCAAGGCGGCGGTGATGGGCCGCATGAGCACTCCTTGCACCAGCATGGCGCTGATGCCGGCCCCGGCCAGCATGAAGCCGACCGCCGACGGCCCCCATCCATACCGATAGCCGACATAGAGGACGGCCGTGCTCGGCAGGACCGCATGGGCGAGATATCCGAGAAACGCGACGGCCGCCAGGCTGAACAGCTCCCGATGCGAGCGGAGCAAGACCAGCGAGCCAATCGGATTGGCCCGCTTCCAGGAAAACCCCATCCGTCTCTCGCGCGGAAGCGACTCCGGCAGGACAAACAGCCCGTAGCAGGCATTCACCACACTCGTCGCCGCCGCGCCCCAAAATGGCAGGCGCGGATCGATGGCGCCGAGCATCCCGCCCACTGCGGGGCCCAGCACAAATCCCAATCCGAACGCCGCGCCGATCATGCCGAACCCGGCGGCCCGCTTCTCCGGCGGCGTCACGTCGGCGATATACGCCCCGGCTGTGCTGAAGCTGGAGGCGGCGATGCCCGATATGACCCGGCCCGCGAAGAGCCAGGTGACACTGGGCGCCAGCGCCATAAAGATGTAATCGAGACCCAAGCCGAGATTCGAGAGCAGCACGACCGGCCTGCGGCCGAACCGGTCCGACAGCGCGCCTTGAATGGGCGAACAGACAAATTGCATGAGAGCCCAGGCCGTGCCCATGAGCCCATAGATCAGCGCGGCCTGCGCCGTGTCGCCGGCCAAAAACTCTTCGACGAGCTTCGGCAGCACAGGAATAATGATCCCGAAGGAGAGCACGTCGAGCATGACGGTGATCAGAATGAAGAGGATGGCCGCCTGACGCGGCGGGGTGGCGGAAGCAGAGGCAGCCATGGTGCCTGCATCCTACCAGAGGGCTGCGCGGGGAGACAGGAACAAATACGCGGACGGCTAAAACATCGCGACGCGCGCGGCGCCGAAATTCACACGGCATCCGACGAGGTAGAGCGCCCCTTGCTCATCCTCCCGCAACGGCTTCGTCCAACAAACTTCGGCCAGATACAGTCCGCAACTGAACGTCGATTGATTGGTTTGCACTTCCAAGAGCTGCCCCGGATGCGGCGCGATGCCCAGCAAGAGCCGCAAGCCAGCGGGGCTCTCGTTTACCGCGGTCCCCAGCCCCTCTTCGAGCGTGACCCCATCGCGATCGACGGACCGCATCAGCCCATAGGTACAGGGACTGAGCTTGGGACTGCGCGCCTCACGCCGGCGTTCGACCCGCAACGGACCTCCTGCTTCCCAGGCCACCATTGGAAGCGTGGGCTCGCTCTGACTGAACCCCAGCTGCCGAAAAATCTTTTTGCTATAGGATCCGATCGATGCCACGATCTGCTTCATAAATTTCCGCCCCATAATTCCATCCATGATCGCTCGGCCTCCTCTCATCCTGAGAAGAGCTGTGCCGCTGCCTCGTCGCGTTGACGTTGTATTATACCGCCCATATGATTGTATAGAAGCCAAAAGGATTCCCTAGAACTACGTAGTCAATTCTTCACGTATCGGCTCCGGCACAAACACCAAATCGCCAATCTCATGGCCGCGATTATTCGACACTGGCACCAATCGCACGATCTTGACCAATCATTCCAGTATTTGCTACCCTACTACCCGTTCCAGATCCATAGGAGAAGTCCCATGCCCCGCCCGAAAGAGTTCAACCCGGACGACGCGCTCGATCACGCGATGCACGTCTTTTGGCATAAAGGCTACGAAGCCACGTCGATGGAGGATTTGCTCGCGGCGATGCATCTGAACCGTGGCTCGCTCTACGACACCTTCGGCGGCAAGCGCCAGCTCTTTGTGAAAGCCCTCGATCGGTATTGCCAGGGCATCGTCGCCCCCCTCTTCTCGCGGCTCACGCAACCGGGCCCGGCCTTGCCGCTGCTGCGCCAGTTTATTCGGGGCATGATCGACGGCGCGCTGGCCGACCCCCAGCGGCGTGGCTGCCTCCTTGCCAACACCGTCATGGAACTAGCCCCCCATGAGGGCGATATCGCGGACCAGTTGAAGCAAGCCCTGCGGATGGGCGAAGAGGCGCTCCTCAGCCTCCTTACTCGGGCCAGAAATCAGGGAGAACTCAGCGCTGAACAGGATCCACGCGCGCTTGCACAGTTTTTCACCACTATGATGCAAGGCCTGATTGTGATGATCAAATCGGGCGCGGCCAAGGAGGCCATCGTACAAGCGGCGGAGATTGGACTCCGCGTCGTCGAATAATTTTTCGCCTTACTCCTGAACGATCAAGCCACGGCCACATCCTTTGAGACTTTTGCGCTGGCCTCCGCGAAAGACGCATGGACGAAGCCCTCCGTCCCCTCTAGCACCACAGGACCGATTGACCTCATCAGACCAACATGATTGACTACACACGCAACCCGTTCACCAAAGGAGGCTGCCATGCAACGAACACTTGGCGTATTCGCGCTCGCCCTTCTCCTCACCGGGCTCAGCGGCTGCAGCTATCTCTTCTACCCCCGCGCCGGCGACTACGCAACGCAGGCCAAAGGCGCGAGCGGCGTCGAAACCATGATCAATCTCACCACGATGATGGAAGCCACCGCTGCGAAAGCGAAGGGCGGGAAAGGTGTCGATAATGCCTTCGATGATTTGCACAATCAGTTCCACGCCCTCTTGGATTCCTTCTGCGGCGTGACAGACGCCCAGGCCAACACGCCGGCGTATGACTTGGCCAAGACGCACAAAAAAGAACTCGGCGCCATATTCGGGCGGCTCTGGAAATTCAAGAACGATCAACCCCAGCGTGACCAGCATCTTGAACTCCTAAGTGCCGAACTGAAGGAACTGCGGGAGACCTTACAAACTTTGAAGTAATCGTCAGACGGAGGTCGGTGATGAGATCCTCGACGACGACCCCAGCAAGCAGCGGTGCCGTCACATTGTTGGTCGGCAGCAGAAAAGGCGCTTTCATCCTCAAGAGCGACCGGATGAGACGGACCTGGAAAGTCTCGGCGCCGCTCTTCCTCGGCCACATCATCCATCACATCGTCGCCGACCCGCGGGACCGCCGCACGATGTTAATGGCGGCCAGTACAGGGCACTTGGGGCCAACTCTATTTCGCTCTACCGATGCCGGGAAGACGTGGAAGGAGTCGGCCGCGCCGCCGGCGTTCAAGAAAGCCGCGGAGGGCGAAGAGGGCCGCTCGGTCGGTCATATTTTCTGGCTCATGCCCTGCCACGCGAACGAACCGAATGCCTGGTACGCCGGGACCTCTCCGCAGGGCCTCTTTCGTTCAGACGACGGAGGCGCCACCTGGAAGCCATTCTCCTACATCAATGCCGATCCGCAATACCGCGAGTGGATGGGCAGCGTGCAGGACGGCACCCCGGACGGTCCAAAGCTGCACTCGATCATCGTCGACCCGCGCGACCCAAAACATCTCTACTTCGGGATGTCCGGCGGCGGCGTGCATGAGTCTCTCGACGGAGGCAAGACCTTTCAGACGCTCATTCAAGGGCTGGATGTCGTCGAAGGGTTCGACCCCTCTACGCCAACCTTCCACGATCCCCACTGTATACGGCTCTGTCCGAGCAATCCGGACCGGCTCTATCAGCAGAACCATTGCGGCATCTACCGGCTCGATCGGCCCTCGGATACCTGGGTGCGGATCGGGAAAAACATGCCGAAGAAAGTCGGCGACATTGGATTTCCCATGACCGTGCATCCACGCGATGCCGATATGGCCTGGGTCTTTCCAATGGACAGCACAACGGTATGGCCGCGGGTCAGTCCGGATGGGAAACCCGCCGCCTATGTCACACGCAACGCCGGGAAAAGCTGGACCCGGCAGGACAAGGGCCTCCCAAAGTCGAACGCCTGGTGGACGGTCAAACGCCAGGCGATGACACGCGACACCCACGAGGCGGTCGGCCTCTACGTGGGCACGACGCAAGGGGAGATTTGGGCGAGCCGGAACGAGGGAGCGACCTGGACCTGCATCGCCAGACATCTGCCGGAAATCTATTCCGTGGAAGCGGCCACGCTCAGTCGATGATCGCCCACATCCCCAGCGCTCTGCGGTCCTACACAGCACAGCAGCGCGAGGTGCCGGTGGAAGGCGCCACGCTCGCCGAAGCGCTGGCGGCCTTGGATCGCCGTTATCCCGGCATCCGGTTTCGCATCATCACGGAACAGGATACCATCAGGCCGCACATCAGAATCTTCGTAAACGATGAACAGCGGCAGGACTTGAACAGTCCCCTGCAGCAAGAGGACCATCTTTACGTTATCTGTGCCCTCAGCGGCGGATAAACCTGAGAGGAGACACGATGCCAACCCCCGAGAACACGAAGCTCATTGCAGGCCAGCGTCAGGACTGGAACCGCGTCGCAGGCGGCTGGGAAAAATGGGACCGGTTGTTCGACGAGCAGATGGCCTTTCTGAACCATCGCCTCGTGGCCGACGCGCGTCTCCATGCGGGCATGAAGGTGCTCGACCTTGGATCCGGCACCGGCTACCCGGCCCTGCTCGGCGCTCAGACGGTCGGACCGACCGGCAGCGTCATCGGCATGGATCTCGCCGAGCACATGCTCGCCGCAGCGGACCGCAAGGCCAAGCGCCTCGGCCTGAGCAACATCTCATTCAAAACCGGCGACGTGACGACGCTGCCCTTTGAAGCCAACTCATTCGACGCGGTCACCAGCCGCTTCTGCCTGATGTTTCTCCCGGAAATTCCGAAGGCCGCGTCAGAAATTGCGCGGGTCTTGAGACCGGGTGGATGGGTCGCGGCGGCCGTCTGGTCCGCACCGGACAGAAATCCCTCTATCGGGCTCTCGATGGCCGCTATCAAGCAAGTCATCGAGCTGCCGCCGCCCGACCCCACAGCACCGGGCATCTTCCGGCTGGCAAAGCCGGACGACCTTGCCGGGATATTCCAACAGGCCGGATTGGTCGATGTCGCGGAGCAGGAGTTTCTTGCGGACTGGTCCTATGCGTCGGCTGACGAGTACTACACCAGCCTGATGGAGATCGCCGCGCCGGTCCAGAATCTCATGGCCAAGCTGACCGAGGCACAGCAGCAGGACGTGAAACAGCGCATCTTGCAAGCGGCGTCGAATTACCGTCGCGGGGAACGCATCGTGTTTCCGATGGCGGTGCGGATGGTAGCCGCGCGAAAACCCTTGTAGAGGGGACCGATGGCCAAAGCCGACGGCTTCAAGGATTTTGTGCTGGACCAGCTGGCCGATCTCCGAGGCCTGACCTGTCGCGCCATGTTCGGCGGATTCGGACTCTACTCCGGGAAAACATTTTTTGGCATCGTCCACAAAGGGCGGCTCTACTTCAAAGTCTCACCAGCCACCGTCACGCTTTATCAAGACCAGGGCATGAAACCGTTCAAGGCCAATACCAAGCAGACGCTCAAATCTTATTATGAAGTCCCGCTCGACGTGATCGAGGACGCGGAGCAATTGACCGACTGGGCCAAGCAGGCAGGCCAGCCGTGAGCGATGGACCGCGTCCCACTCTCTGGACCATCGGCCATTCGACCAGGCCGATAGACGAATTCATCGCGCTGCTGCAGGCTCATGCCATCGCCGAACTCATCGACGTGCGCACGGTGCCTCGCTCGCGGCACAATCCACAATTTAACACGGACACGCTGGCGCAATCGTTACGAAGCAAGGGAATCCAGTATCGGCACATGCCCGCGCTCGGTGGATTGCGCAAACCGAACAAGGACTCTCGCAATACCGGGTGGCGGAACGAGAGTTTTCGCGGCTATGCCGACTACATGCAGACGGAGGAATTTCAACGAGCGGTCGAGGAGCTGATGGCTGAGGGCCGATTGCATCGAACCGCCGTCATGTGCGCCGAAGCCGTCCCCTGGCGCTGCCACCGGTCACTGATCGCCGATGCACTGATCAGCCGGGGCTGGGAGGTCCGGCACATCATGACCGAGTCAAAGGCCGACCGGCACCAGCTCACTTCCTTCGCCGTCAGCCAGAATGGGACACTCACATACCCCGATCCGGACGCCGTCCCTCGGCTGTTCGACTAGCCCCATTGCACCGGCCGCCCGCTTTCTCCACACTAAGCCCATGCTCTATCGACTTGCTGCCGATCTCGTCGTCCTCCTGCACCTCAGCTTTGTGCTCTTCGTACTGCTCGGCGGGCTCTTGGTCCTGAAATGGCCACGAATCATGTGGCTGCACCTGCCGGCAGTGGCCTGGGGCGCGTTCATCGAATTCAGCGGCTGGATCTGCCCGCTGACGCCGTTGGAGAATTGGCTGCGAACGCAGGGGGGCGAGGGCGGCCATGAAGGAGACTTCATCATCCGCTATGTCGTGCCCATTCTCTACCCGGAGGCACTCACACAGGATATCCAACTGATCCTTGGCGCGATAGTCGTCGCCGTGAATCTGACGATCTATGGATGGTGGTGGCGGAGCAAGCGGGCGTGAGGGCTGAGTCTGTCTGGTCTCTTCGGTCTATCCCGTCGTCAGCCACCAGAAAGACAAGACCGACCGGCAACCAGAGACAGCTATCGCCCCAGCCAGGCCCCTGCGCGCACAAATCTCGCAGTCTAATCCCTTGCACGAATATACGCCATTGACGTACCATAAACATCATGCGGTTCATCGAAACTCCGGTCTTTACCGCCATCCTTCGGCGGCATTTGGACGATGACACGTATCGTGCGCTTCAGGTAGCACTGCTGCTCAGGCCTACACAGGGCGCACTCATCAAGGGCGGAGCAGGGCTGCGCAAACTCCGCTGGGCAGCTCCTGGCCGAGGGAAACGAGGCGGCGTTCGCCTCATCTATTATTGGGAACGAGGAAGTGAAGTCTTTTATATGTTGTATCTGTATGCGAAGAACGAGCAAGACGACTTGACGCCGGCACAAATCAAGACCCTTGCCACACTTGTTCGGGAGGAGTTCACATGAAAGAGGCAGCATTCGAAGAGCTACTTACCAGCATCCGACAGGCAGGACGCATCCGGCGCGGCACCTTGAAGCCCGGCCGAGTCACCACGTTTCGACCGGCCGATGTGAAGAGCGTTCGAAAGACGCTCAAGGCCTCACAGACTGAATTCGCCCTCATGATCGGCGTCAGCGTGGCTACTCTTCGCAACTGGGAGCAAGGCCGACGGACGCCAGACGGCCCGGCGCTGGCCCTCCTCCGTGTAGCCGCGCGCAATCCGCGCGCCGTCGCCGAGGCGCTGCACCAAGAGCCGCGCAAAGGCGCGGCATAGTCAGACTAGAAGAGAACCTCCCCATGCGCTGTCCGTCTCCGCATGGTTTTGTGCGAACAAAGGTATCCGACCCCTTATATTCAGCTGTAGCATGAGCCGCTCCGGCAACTGCTGGGACAACGCCGCGATGGAGAGCTTCTTCTCCTCGCTGAAGACCGAACGTACCGCGCGAACGCTGTACCACACGCGAGACCAGGCGAAAGCCGATGTGTTCGATTACATCGAGCGGTTTTACAATCCCCGTCGGCGGCACTCCACATTGGGGTATCTCAGTCCAATGGAGTTCGAACGACAGGCGGAATTAGCGTAGGATGGTGTCAACTAAACCGGCAGCAGGCCATAGAGCCAAATCCTACCAGGTATCGAGACTACAGAAGCTGAAAGACCTGACAGACGCTTTTCGCATTCATCATGCATCCCGTCTCTTATTCTGCCTACCCATGTTTTCACATCCGCCGAAAGTAATTGTACTCATTGCGGGGAATAAACAGGTAAAAACGAGTTGATTAGCCACTTTTTGACTCTTCCACATTGAGTCCACGTTGACGTTTCCCCGCTATTTCTCCCAAATTCGTGTATAGCTCAAGCATGCCAGAAAGGTGCCTAAGTTTCTCCGCATAGTTAATCGCATCTTGTCGCTTTCCAAGTTGAGCAAGCTTCCTGATTATTGACTTGAGTCTGTCCTCGAAATCGTAATCTGGCAGGTATGAATCAAGGAAGGCCTTCATGACAGTGCTGACCTCAGTAGGGTTGGTATCCACCAATCTATCAAGCTCTTCCAGGAAGAAATCATAATTGTAATTAACCTTCACATGGGGCGCGACGGCAAGTAGCCATTCTGTTTCTCGTGAGCCCAAACCTTGAAGATAACAACTCAATCTGCTCAGGCTGGATAGGAGTGCTGTTGGGGGAGTGGGGAGGCCACGACTCCATCCTACACAGCGATCCCAGAATTGGAGTATTCGTGCAATGTGTTCTGGCGATAACTGCTCCTCTCTGATGTCCCAAAAACAACCGCATGCATCCTGGAGATCTTCAAGGTGTTGTGGTTGGAATAGGTAGCCAAATATTGGTGAGTCGAGCTGCTCATTGCCCGAAATATAAGCTAGGGATATTCGTTCGATGAGTCTCTCTCGAACACGTCTGTCCGTGTCTTGATCACAGAGAGCCAACTCAATCACGCCACTTTTAACAAGCTGGTCATACAGTGAATCGGAAACTGTCGTATAGGCCAGACCATCGAGCGCGCATTTGAGATTGTCGCGAAAGGTGGATGGAAATATTCTTCCGATGTTAACCCGAAGCCATTCGGGGGCCATGTATTCCAGATTGGGAAGATAATTCCCTGCCATGGTTGAAAATTCGAAATTCGCGTTCTGACATTTGGCAAGTTGAGCATCAAAAGTGGGCTTCATGATTTCCCAAACGCCTGAGTGCTCCTTCCGAGTCTGATCGCCTACACGACATTCTCTGAGAGCGTGAATAAACAGAGCTTCAATCGCCTTTCCTCTAGGCCAATTGATAGTTTGATTCGTTGCATCGGACCTGGGGGCATCCTGTATGTACTCTAACTTATCAAGCAAAATTTGCAGAAGCGCCCATGTTCTAGATAATAAGGATGGAGAGTAAGCTTTGTTGTCACTCCGTGTTCCGGCTTTAATGCAATCAGCGATTGCCGGAGGAATCCAGTCTCGATTTGGTGTCCTGTTGTGATCTTCGATAACTTGTTCAGTCCAGAAGTCAGATGTTTGGATCAGTTGCTCGAAGAAACGAATCAGTTCTTCCCAGGCTGTGTTCCAGTCAATAGACTGACTGGTTTGATCGGCATCAATCCAGAGACGCCTAAATCCCTCAATGACTCCGAATTGAAATGGACGCTTCGCAGAAACGAATTTTGGTAGCAGCTTGAGAAACGTAGTAGGGGCAAGTATTACGGCTTCCTCCAACGAATCCACAAGCGCACGTACGGTCGGGCCTCGCCATGTGTCCAATTCCTGAAAACTATTTAACTCTTCAACAACGCTCCCAAGTTCTGCAAAAGCGAGCAGTTCCTGAACCTGATATGGAGATGGACCTGGTCCACGCTGAATTTCCATATAGGAATGAAATTCTGGATGCTCGGACACACCGCCGAGATCATGCTCTGTCATCAGGCTCTTAAACCATTGGTCCGCAGGTTCGTAGCCTTTCCCTATGACAGCAGAAAGCCACTTCCGCTGAACTCGCTTTAGCTGTCGCAGATGCTCTTCGTCTGTTGTCGCCTGTTCGAGGTGTCGAATGGCTTCAATAGTCGAGGCCTTGGCAGAGGCGCTAAATGACTCAAACTGGTTTTTTAGGAGACAGTAGAGTTCATGTAGGTGACCGTCTGTGAAAAAATTTTCGTGAACAAGAGGGCTGTATAGCTGCCCTAAGATTTCCCATCTTTGACCTATGACATAGATTCCGATGCGGCGAACCATCTCTGACGTATCAGTCAGCAGTTTTTCGATGAATGGTTTGGCTGTTGATGTATCACTATCGACCCAGCTCAGCAGGACATCGCGGAGGCCATCTACAAATCGATTTTCAGGTCCAAGCCATTCATGGTTTTGAGCGTTGTCTTCAACCGCTGGACGATGTAGCCAACTCGGAACATTTCGGCGTTGTTGGTCGAATACTTCACGGAGGCGATCGAGAAGAATTTCAGCGGAAAGCTTCCCGGCTCGCCTGCCCAATTCTTTGGTGTGGTGGTTAATTAGTTCTTTTAACCAGTGGTCTTCAGTAACCGTCGCCGGCCGCTTGCGTTTCTCTCCAAGGGCTGCTTCATCGATCCAAATAACGGCGGTGCAGTAACGAAGGATGGTGCATGCTTTGATCCAATCGTCAGGTGACTGGCTTCCCAGAAAGCGATGCATTGCCCCCTTACTGAGAGCGTGACAAACCATGCCTTGATCATATTTCCCTTCAAGCCATTCAGGAATAAAACTGAGGTGAGCCTCCGTAATGGTAGTCGTCGGAACAAAACCGAGAATTTCAGCAAACTTTCGATTTGTATGGTAGTTGTCACGGGTACTCGGATTTTCTTCAAAGGCTTCGCTAACAGTTTTGACAACCGCCAACACATTTTCGGCAAGATGAATATCGTTCCTCTCGCCAGACAACTTTGCAACGGCTTCAAGATAATCTAGAGCATCCCAGTAAGGGATTCGAACGTACCCAGGCTCTCCTGCAGGAATAGGGGCAGGGTTACGACTTGGATTAAAAAGCCCCGCTTCTTCAAGAGCGTCGAACAGCTTTTCGTATCCAGGCCGCGCAAGGAGAACATCGAAGCCTCTACGCGCATGCTCTTCGCTCTTGAGCATAAGGGCGATGAACGATTCTTGTTTTGCCGTGAGCTTAGTCATTCAGAAGCTCCCCCATCTCCTTGAACTCTTGCAAGAATTGCAGGTTTGATGCAGGAGCAGTGCGTGCGAATTCCTCTAAGACTTCTAGGAGCTGATCCCAGTCCTTGTTGTCCCGAAGAAACGGAATGAGCTGAATCCCGCATTCATCAAGATAGTATCGTGTAAGGCTACGCATTAATTCATGTTCATGGGAATAGAAGCCTTGAAGAATGTAGTGCTTTGCCTCATGTGGCACCCCACCAGGAGGGCGTTGAGCCTTAAGGATGACATATTCGAGGATCTCGAGTTCTTCCAAGCCATAACCAACAAATAAAACGGTTTTTTCATTGAAGAGATGCTCGAGAAAAGTCAGGACTCGATTTTCCTTCTCAGCATTTCCGGAAAGCCTGTCATTGGCATAATGACGCACATAGTGTTGCGTAGTCAGGATCATGCCATCGGGGTTTACCAATGAGCCATGGAGATGGATAACCGTATTAGGTTTATTGAGATTAGCCAGCGTCAGGTCATGAACTTTATGAATAACGGTCCGTGTGTTCGTAGTGGCTGGCGCTGCTGGGCCGAATGCGACCACTGCAGCAACTGGGGGCAAATCGATCTCTTCATCAAGCCATTCGTCATAGTTGGTCGTAACAAATGTCTTTCCAAGTTTGGACAGACTCGCAAAAAGCTTCCGCCCCTTAATGTGGTCTTTCTTTCCTGACGGGTGCAATAGTTTACGAAAATCGATATGGGTCGCATGCTCCTTTTCGAGTCCTAAAGCGATCGACAACTTTACTCGTGGATTCAGATGGGAAATTTGAGCCAGTTGTTTATGAGAAAATTTTCCTTGATCAATAAAATGTCGAAGTGCTCCGTCAGCAAACTCTGACCAGCCAGGACAGCCTGCGATTCGTGCGGCGCCTGCACCAATGAACGGTATCAAGACGCCTCGCTGAGCAGCCTCACGGAGCCCCTCAGGAATGCGAGGTATGGGAAGGATATCGTCACTCATTCTAGGGGAAACATACGCTATTCAACGCGAGAAATCATGCGAAGCGGTAGGATTAGTTAGATGGCGATCCTCTGGGAGTTTTCTCAAATTTAGCGGAGTCGCAATACGGGGCAGAATTCAAATACGTTAGGGCTGCGAACGACAGGCTCGCAATCTATTTACACCCTCTCCTTCTTCACCGTCTTTCAGTCTCACCCATTGTCCGTACGAGTGATTTGTCCAACCAGCTTCCTCACCCCTGATTCACGATCATTATCGTCCGGCCTGGCATGCGGCTGAACCTCTCGTCGCGGTACTGGCCGAGGGTGGTGCTCAGTGGGTGTCTTTACCCCCATGATTCCCGCCACATCCATCAGCTCCCGGTTGACGCAGATCGGGAGGGGTTGGTACATAATCGCATTCCCTAGACCATCCCCATGATGAGGACACGATGCCGATAGACGAAATCGAGAAGAAAGTCAGCGACCGCTATGCCAAGGCCGCCCGTTCTGGCGAGCAGATGTGCTGCCCGACCAGCTACGACATGGCCAATCTCAAATCGTTTATCCCCGAGGAAGTCCTCAAGATCTCCTATGGCTGCGGCACGCCGGCCGGACTGAAAACGGTGCGCGCCGGGGAAACGGTCTTGGACATCGGATCCGGCGGCGGCATCGACTGTTTTGAGGCCTCGCGCCTGGTCGGCCCGACCGGCCATGTGATCGGGATCGACATGACCGATACGATGCTGGAGATCGCGCGCCGGAACGCCGTGATCGTGGCCGGCAATCTTGGCTATCCCTCCTCCAATGTGGAATTCCGGAAAGGCATGGCCGACGCCATGCCGGTAGCGGACGGCACGGTTGATTTGATCATCTCCAATTGCGTGATCAATCTGGCCCCGGATAAGCGCAAGGTCTTCCGTGAAATGTTCCGCGTCGCCAAGCCAGGCGGGCGCTTCACGATCTCGGATATCGTCGCCGACCAGCCCGTGCCGCAATATCTCGTTCACGACGCGGAGAAGTGGGGCGACTGCCTCTCCGGCGCCCTGACACTCACCGACTATATGGCAGGCATGACGGAAGCGGGGTTTGTCGGCATCCATCTGATCAAGTCGTCGCCCTGGCAGCGGATCGACGGCATCCACTTTTTCTCCGTGACGCTCACCGGCTACAAGCTGGCCAAGGCACCCGGTGTGCCGACGACTCGCTACGCCACGTTGCGCGGCCCCTTCAGCTGCGTGGTGGATGAACTCGGGACAACGTATCGGCGTGGGATTCCACAAGCACTCACCGCGGAAGCGGCACTCTTGCTAAGCCAGCCGCCATTTGCCGCGCACGTGATCCTATCGACTGAGCCCGTCACGCTCGGCCAGACCGATCCGCGATGGACCGCCGTGCTGCCTGAACAAACACCCTGCGTGTGGAAAGGCGATTTCGCCCTGCTGGCCGGCCCCTTCGTGGAAGCGCAGGACGATGATCACCATGTGTTTCGACGCGGCGAGCCTCAGGAAATCTGCGATAGAACCCTCACGGTTCTTGCCACAGAGGGATACGCCCCGCACTTCGCCATTCTCAATCGGGCCGGCGAGCCGGTCGGCGGCGCGGCAACCAGTTGCACCCCCAGCGGCGGCTGCTGCTAGGCACGCCGATGGCGCTCACACTCCTCAGCCGTCAGAATCCGCTGGCCTCCTCGGTCGAACAGCTGCGGATTCTGGACTCGACGGCCGGCATTCCCGCCTTCGACGCCACACTCTCGCAGGCTGGGCTGTCGCCGCTCCACGCCACCGGCATGACGGTCTTCCAAATCAATCTGGGGAAACTCTGCAATCAAACCTGCCGACACTGCCACGTCGATGCGGGACCGGACCGGACCGAGAGCATGTCGAGAGAGACGGCGGAACTGTGCATCGCGGCGCTGGCCCAAACCGATATTCCGACGGTCGATATCACCGGGGGCGCGCCAGAATTGAACCCGAATTTCCGCTGGCTGGTGGAGCAGGCGCGTACACTCGGCAGGCAGGTGATGGACCGGTGCAATCTCTCGATCCTGCTGGTCCCATCGCAGGCAGGCCTCGCCGATTTTCTGGCTGCCCATCGGGTGGAAGTCGTCGCCTCGCTCCCCTATTACCGGGCGAGCCAGACCGACGCACAGCGCGGCGAGGGCATTTTCGAGAAGTCGATTGAGGCGCTGCGCCTCTTGAACCGGCTGGGATACGGCCGGCCTGACAGCGGTTTGCGCTTGAATCTCGTGCATAATCCGGTCGGCGCCTTCCTGCCTCCCAAGCAAGAAGCCGTCGAAGCCCAGTTCAGGAAAGAACTGCGCGCCAGACATGGAGTGGAATTCAACCACCTCTACACCATCACGAACATGCCGGTGAGCCGGTTTCTGGAGTTTCTGGTGGAGAGCGGCAACTATGAGCACTATATGGAGCGGCTGGCCAACGCCTTCAATCCCGCCGCCGCTGCCGGGGTGATGTGTCGCTATACCTTATCGGTGAGCTGGGACGGAAAGCTCTTCGATTGCGATTTCAACCAGATGCTGGATCTGCCCGTGGATTCCGGAACATCGCCCCACATCCGCGACTTCGATCCGACCCGCCTCAATCGACGCCCGATCGTGACGCGCAACCATTGCTATGGCTGCACGGCAGGGGCTGGCTCCTCCTGCGGCGGAACGGTCACCGCTTAGTTTACCCTTGCCGCTCTTTTAGGAATCCACGAATCGACTCCGCGATTTCGTCGCGCACCCGCCGGAATGTCTGCCGCCGCAAATCGGCATCGGCCACAGCCGCCGGATCGTCGAAGCTCCAGTGAATCACTGTCGTTCGGCCCGGCCAGAGCGGGCAGGTTTCCTTCGCCCGGTCGCAGACCGTCACCACATAGTCGAACGACTGGCCGGCCAATTCGCCAACACCTTTCGACCGGTGCCCGGCAATGTCGATCCCGGCTTCGGCCATGGCCTCTACTGAGCCGGGATTCAGACCGACCGGGTGGGTGCCCGCGCTGAACACTTCGAAGCGATCGCCCGCCAGATGCCGCAGCCACCCTTCCGCCATCTGGCTGCGCGCGGAATTGCCCGTGCAGAGAAACAACACGCGCGGTTTCATACGGCCTCCTGTGCGGGAAACCAATGCCTGGTGCGATTGCAGACCTGGCACACCGAGAGCATCACCGGCACTTCGACTAACACGCCGACTACCGTCGCCAAGGCGGCGCCGGACTCCGGCCCGAATAAGGCGATCGCCGTGGCCACGGCCAATTCAAAGAAATTACTCGCCCCGATCAAGGCTCCTGGCGCCGCCACCGCGTACGGAACCCGGAACCACCTCATCAGTCCGTAGGCCAGCGACGAGTTGAAGTACACTTGCACAAGAATCGGCACGGCAATCAACACAACATGGAGGGTCTTGGCGAGGATATTGTCGGCCTGAAAAGCAAAGATCATGGTGAGAGTGAGGAGCAACGCCATGATCGTCACGGGCGCAAAACGCGGGAGACACTCCGCTTCAAACCATCGGACGCCCTGCTGACGGACCAGCCATGATCGTGCGAGGGAACCCATGACCAATGGAATCACAATGAACGCCAGTACGGAATAGAACAGGACGGGTACGGGAATGGAGAGGGATGAGGCCCCACTCACGAGAAAACCCACGATCGGCGCAAAGAGCACCAGCATGATGAGATCGTTCACCGACACCTGCACCAGGGTATAGGCCGGATCGCCATCCGTCAGATAGCTCCAGACGAAGACCATCGCCGTGCAGGGGGCCGCCGCCAGGATGATACAGCCGGCGATGTACTGGTCCGCCTCCGCCGGGCCTATCCACGGAGCAAACAGGAATTTGAAAAAGATCCATGCCAACAGGGCCATTGAGAAGGGTTTGACCACCCAATTCACGAAGAGCGTGACCGCCAATCCCGTGGGCCGCTCACGCACCCGTGCGATCGACGCGAAATCGACTTTCATCATCATGGGAATGATCATGAGCCAAATCAGGACGGCCATCGGGAAATTGATGTGACTCCCCTCGCCGAACTCCCAGGTGCGGAGCGTCTGGACAATACCCGGCGCCATTTGGCCGAGCAGCACACCGCCCACCATGCAGAGGCCGACCCACAGGGTGAGATACCGTTCAAACAGATTGAGCCGCTTTTTGGGTACAGGCGGTGCGGCAGCTATGACGACCTCCATGATCGCTCCTCCCAATGAATCAAGAATTCTTGATACATACAGTAAAAAAATATTCAGCAGCGGGCCGTCCCCCGCGACGCTCTTCCGCCCTCTCTTAAAAGCCGCACCATCTCTTCAAGCTCCTCCATCGCGCCGGCATGAATCGAGTAATAGATCCATCGCCCCTCCGGCCGATCCTTGATCAGTCCCGCATCCTTCAGGACTTTGAGATGGAACGACAGCCGAGACTGGCTGGTTTGAATGGCCTCGGTCAGCTCGCAGACACAACGCTCGCCGCCGCGCAGTTGCGCGAGGATATCAAGCCGCGTCTCATCCCCCAAGGCGGAGAATACTGCGGCAACTTTTTCCCGACTCTTACCCGCTACACTTTGCATCGCCCATTCATACATCAAGATAACTTGATGGTTCAAGTCCGTATAGGGCCGGTTGCGTGCCAGCACACACTCTGCTAGGGTACGTGCGGTTCACGTGTCCTTCACCCTCCGCTGAATAACTATGGTCTGGAATCCCAACGACCCCTGGAATAAAAAAAGCGACAAGCTGGACGACGCCTTCAAAGAGGCGCAGTCCCAGCTGCGCGGCGTGCTTCCCTCCGGAGGGATCAAAAGCCTTCTGCTGGTCGGCGTCGCACTCTTTCTCGTCTGGCAAAGCGCCTTTATCGTGGCCCCGGACGAAGAGGGCGTGGTGAAGCAGTTCGGCGCCCCGGTCAGAACCGTCGGCCCTGGTCCGCACTTCAAGATTCCCGTCGTCGAAACGGTCTTGCAACCCAAAGTGGAAAAACTCCACCGCGTGGAGGTGGGATTCCGCACCGACCGGCAGGGGCACCAGCAAATGGTGCCCCAGGAAGCCTTGATGCTCACCGGCGATATGAACATCCTCGCCATTGAGTTCATCGTGCAGTATAAGATTAAAGAAGCCTCCAATTATTTGTTCAGCGTCGCCGATATCCACGACACCATCGGAAAGGCCGCCGAGGCGTCGATGCGCGAGGTTGTGGGCAAAAGCAAAATCGATGAAGCCCTGACGACCGGCAAGGCCCAGATCCAGCAAGACACCCAAGCCCTCTTGCAAACCATTCTCGACCAATATCACGCCGGCGTCCAAGTCGCGGCCATCCAGCTCCAAGATGTGGACCCGCCCGAAGCCGTGGCCGCCGCCTTCAAAGACGTGACGAACGCCAAGGAAGACCGGGAAAAGCTGATCAACCAGTCGCAAAGCTATCGCAACGATATTCTCCCGAAAGCCAAGGGTGAAGCCGCCCAGATGGTGAACCAAGCCAAGGGCTATGCCCAGGCGCGGCTGAATCGCGCGCAGGGCGAAGCGAACCGGTTCGTGGCAACCCTCAAAGAATACAACCAGGCCAAAGATATCATCAGCAAGCGGCTCTATATCGAAACGATGGAAGAGATTCTGCCCACGATCGATAAAATCATCATCGACGGCAAAGGCGGCGACCGGGTTCTCCCGTACCTCCCGCTCGATCGTCTAAAGGCCAGAAACGGCGCGGCCGCTGAGGAGCAGAAACCGTGAGCAAGCAGGGACTGACCATCGCCGTGATCGCCGTGACCGTCGGCCTCTTCGTGCTGGGCGCCTCGCCGCTCTTTGTCGTGGACGTGACGCAAAACGCCATCGTCGTCCAGCTGGGCGCGCCGGTGAAGAATATTACGGAGCCGGGACTCTACCTGAAAGTTCCCTTCATCCAAGAAGTCACCTACTTCGACAAGCGGCTCTTGGATTACGATTCAGACCCACAAGATGTGATCACCCAGGATAAGAAGACGCTGCTCCTGGACAATTTTGCCAAGTGGCGCATCACCGACCCCTTGAAGGTCTACCAGAACTTCCAGAGCCAGCGCGGCGCGCTCCAGCGGCTGCATGACATCATCTATTCCGAACTGCGCGTCGAATTAGGCCGGCATGATTTGGCGGAAATCGTTTCGACGACTCGCGCGGAGTTGATGAAGGTGGTGACCCAACGATCCAACGAGAAAGCCTCCGCCTATGGGATCGAGATCCAAGACGTGCGAATCAAGCGCGCCGATCTCCCCGAACAAAATGAGAAAGCGGTGTTCGCCCGCATGCAAGCCGAGCGGGAACGGCAGGCCAAGCAATACCGGGCCGAAGGCGCCGAAGAAGCGCAGAAGATCCGCTCCGAGGCGGAAAAGGACCGCGAAATTATTCTGGCGCAGGCGTACAAAGAAGCGGAAGAGCTGCGCGGAGCGGGGGACGCCAAAGCGTTCAAAGTCTACGCCGACGCCTATCGGCAAGATCCGAAGTTTTTTGAATTTACCCGTTCGATGGAAGCCTACAAGAAGACGTTCAAGGATAAATCGACGCTGGTGATGAGCCCGGATTCAGAATTCTTCCGCTACCTGAAACAGCGCTAACGCCCGCTACGATAACCCGACAATATCTCCGCTCACCGGATCAAGGTCGATTCGTTCCCCAGCCGGTTTTTTCGGCAACCCCGGCATCAGCTGAATCCCCGAACAGACGGCGGTCACAAATCCCGCTCCCGCGAGAATGCGCAATTCCTTGATGGGAACCGTAAATCCGGCCGGTCTTCCCTTAAGCGCCGGGTCATGCGAGAGCGAAAGCGGCGTCTTGGCCATGCACACAGGAAGCTGCCCAAATCCCAAGGCCTCTGCTTCGTCGATCTGCCGTTCCACCTCCGGCTCAAACCTGACTCCGGCGGCTCCATACATTTTGGTGGCGATCGTTTCAACCTTCTTCCTGATCGGCCAATTCACATCGTAAAGATGAGCAAAATTGGCGGGCTGCTCCACCGCTCGAACCACGGCATCGGCCAATTGTTCGGCGCCTCGCCCGCCATCGGCCCAATGGGTCGAGACCGCGGCATCGATTGCGCCCACCTCACGAGAACGATTCCTGACCCACTCCAATTCCGCAGGCATATCATCTTTGAAGGCATTGACCGCGACAACGACCGGGATGCCATGGGCCCGTGCATTGGCAATATGCTGCTCCAGATTCGCAAAGCCCTTCTCCAAGGCCGGCTGATTGGGGCCGGTCAATCCAGAGGGCAATGGCGCCCCCACTTTGGCCGCTCCTCCCCCGCCATGCAGCTTGAGCGCCCGCAAGGTCGCCACCACGACGGCGGCAGCCGGCTTCAGTCCCGACACACGGCACTTGATATTGAAAAACTTCTCGGCGCCCAGATCACTCCCAAACCCAGCTTCTGTCACAACATAATCGGCGCACCGAAGCGCCAGGGCATCGGAAAGAATGGAACAATTGCCATGGGCGATATTGCCGAACGGCCCGGTATGCACAAAAGCCGGCGTCCCCTCCAAGGTCTGTACCAGATTGGGCATCAAGGCATCTTTCAACAACACCGCCATCGCCCCCGCACAGCCGAGTTCTTCAGCGGTCCCGATCGCGCCGGATTGCTTCATCCCCACCATGATCCGCCCAAGTCGTTGGCGGAGATCCGCCGGACCGGAGGCTAGCGCGAGCACGGCCATGATTTCTGAGGCTTCCGTGATCACAAACTGGCCGCTTCGCCGGTGCGTCTCCTCTCCTACGAGAACCTGCCGAAGCGCGCGGTCACTGATTCCCAATGTTCTCGGCCAGGTGATGCGAGCGAGATCCAGCCCACGCTCGTTGCCATGAAAGAGGTGATTGTCGAGAAACGCGGAGAGCACATTGTGGCTGGCCGCGACCGCGTGGGCATCGCCGGTGAAATGTAGATTGATCTCCTCCATCGGAAGCACTTGCGCATGGCCGCCTCCCGTGCCCCCGCCCTTGATGCCAAGCACCGGACCGAGAGACGGCTGCCTGAGCGTCACAACCGCGCGCTTGCCCAACCGGGACAGTCCCATGGCCAACCCAATCGACGTCGTGGTTTTTCCTTCTCCAAGAGGGGTCGGGTTAATCGCGGTCACCAGCACATACCGCCCTAACGGACGAGTCTTGAGGCGAGTCACTGCCCGCAATGAGACTTTGGCCTTGTTTGAGCCGAATGACAGGACTTCGTCGTCTTGAAGTCCAAGCTCTGCCGCAATATCAAGGATAGGACGAGGGCGAACGGATCGGGCAATTTGCAGATCAGTCACAATAACCCAGTCGAGATTTGGGGTGAATCATCAATGACCGGCGCAGAGTACACCATGCCTTTGTCACGAGGCTAGAGGAATCATTGCACAGGTGCGGGCAAAACAAGACGGGCTCAAGGTTTCCCTTGAGCCCGCCGGAAGAAAAACAACAACGGCCCGATACGACTATTCAAGAATGTATTTATTGGGATCGAGCGCCTGGCCATTGACCTTGACCATGTAGTGAAGATGGGGACCTGTTGCCAAGCCGCTGCTTCCGACAAGGCCCACCACATCGCCACGCTTTACCCGCTGCCCCTCTTTCACGAGAGACTTCGCCAAGTGGCCATAGACCGTTTCAATCCCAAATCCATGGTCGAGACGAATCAAATTCCCGAGCTTGGGATCAAACCCGACCGACGTCACTCGGCCTTGGGCGGGAGCCTGGACCGGAGCATTTTGCGCTGCGCCAATATCGAGCCCATCGTGCCAAGCCGGCTTTTCGGTAAATGGAGAGATTCTCGGGCCGAACCCTGACGTGACCCACCCTTTGACGGGCCAGATCGACGGAGTGGCCGCCCAACGGGACGACCGCTGTTCAGCCACTTGGGACAATTCGCTCAAGATCTTCTCCTGGCTGGCAGCCTCTTTCGTCAACCACTCCAAATTTTCCTTGACAGAGGCCGCGACTTCTTTCTCATCCCCTGGCAAATCCCCAGACCCCGCAACCGGCAAGCCGTGAGAACCCTCCCCGCCCTGCAGGGCACTTGAGGGGGATCCCGACGAATCAGAAGCCTTCAGATTGTCCATGCCCGGAACCACGCTGCCTTCAGGAAGTGGCGTTTCTTCACCACCTCGCCCGTTCACCAAATCGCCGGGCTTGGCGGAGGTATCGATCCCCAACATGACTCTGAGGCGTTGGTTCACCTCTTTCATCGCCACAATTCGCTTTTTGAGGTCTTCGATCGCAGAGGAAAAGGCCGCCGTCTGCTCGCGGGCACTCATCGCTTCGTTTCGGAAAGCCGCCAGCTCCCACACTTCGCCGGTCCTCACTACATAATGGGAGATGACCAAGATATCGGCCAGGATACAAATACACCCGGCAATCAATAAGTTACGAACAAACTTCCGCGAAAAACTAAAACGGAGAGGCTTCGCAGTTGACCCGCGAAAAATGACGACAGTGTAGGCGTCGCTGCTCTCTTGATTCGGTGTTTGTGCCATAATGATTACTCCCTCGCTGCCTGGGAGACCCTGCGTGCTTTACGGATTGTGGTACTGTACCTTCCCTACCAACCAGGGTCAACCATTTTGATTGTTCTGAAACCAGACCAATCTCCAAACATCTATTAGGTGGACACCTCTCGCATCACCCACTCTAGGTATTGTGGCAATCCATCCTTAACCGAGAGCGATAAAATCTCAGGAACCTTGTACGAATGTAATCCCTTGATCGTTTTCTCGATGGCCCCGTAATGATTGGCCGTCGTCTTCATGATCACCATCGTCTCTTCTTCCTGCGCAATCTTCCCTTCCCACCAATACATCGAATGGACTGCGGGAACGATTGTCACACAGGCGGCATCACGAGCGGTCAGAACCGCATTGGCAATCTTCTTGGCCTCCTCGAGTCCAGAAGTCGCAACCAATATGACGACAATATCCTTTTGCTCTATCGCCATTCCTAACCAGGAACCTTACCCAAGTACGATGGTGCCATCAACTACCCCACCCTCATGACATAACTTATAGACAACCGTTCATGTCTCTTCCGCCATCTAAATGATGCCTTTCGCAACTTCCATACCCTTTCCACATCAGCAATAGCTCACGGTACTCATATAAATCAATGTGTTACACATCTCTCATTCGCACTCTTTGACACGCCCCTCGCCTAAGTGTTCGTAAATTGCTACAGGAAGACATTTTTTGGCATAGCTGGACAAAAATTGCCATTCGCCATCTGCACACTCCCACAATAAAAAACCAAGACCAGACAGACAGGCAAAACGAAAGCCAACCGGTCCATATGAAAATTTGACAGGCTTTTTGGCGGTCACTTATGATGCACGACGTAATTGATGAGGAGGATTCTCAATGAGCTATTCAATCGGCGTGAAAGAACTGAAGACCAGACTTGATAAAGGGGATAAACTCGTTCTCTTGGACGTCCGCGAACCATGGGAACATGCCCTGGCAAAGCTCGACGGGTCAGTTCTGATCCCTCTGGGCACCTTGCCGCAATCCCTCGCTAAACTGGATAAGAATACGGAAATCATCGCCTATTGCCACCACGGTATGCGGAGTGCCGATGCGACAGGCTTTCTGGTTCAGCAGGGATTCGCCAACGTGAAGAACCTGGTCGGGGGAATCGACGCCTGGTCAACGCAGGTTGATACCAGCGTTCCCCGGTACTAGGCGCTTGCCGTCCCTACACGTTTCCCTTCGGGATGCAGGCTTCTCCCAACGGATACCTTTGACCTAACTCATCTTCTCTCGGAAATAGGCCACGGTTCTCTTGAGGCCCTCAGCGAGATCGACCTTCACTTCCCAGCCAAGTTCTTGGCGGATTTTTGAGGAATCCACGAGGCTGCGCTGTTGCTCCCCCTTTTTCGCCGGGCCATGCACTTCCTTGGAAGACGCCCCGGTATAATCCGCGACCATTCTAAAGAGCTCATTAATGGAGGTCTCCACTCCCGTCCCCACGTTATACACGCCCTTAATCTGCTGCCCCATCACCGCCAGATTGGCTTCGACCACATCATCGACAAACACGAAGTCGCGGGTCTGGCGGCCGTTTCCATTGATAATGGGCTGCTCATTGTTCAGAATCTTCTGGATAAAAATCGCGACGACCCCGGCCTCCCCTTCCGGATCTTGCCTGGGCCCATAGACGTTGGCATAGCGCAGACAGACGGTCTGAATCCCGCTGGTCCGCTCAAAATATGACACATAGTGCTCTCCGCACAATTTGCTGATCCCGTACGGTGACAGAGGATTCGTGGGATGGGATTCCGGCGCGGGATAGATCTCCTGCTCCCCGTAAATCGCCCCGCCCGATGAGGAAAACACGACCTTTCTAGCGCCATGCAGCACGGCCTGGTGCACCACATTCATCGTGCCCAAAATATTCGCCTGCGCGTCGAACGCAGGATCCTCAACGGACTTCCTGACACTGACCTGCGCCGCCAAGTGAATGACGACGCTGGGCCGCTCGTTGCGGAAAATCCGTTCCAGCCGCGAGCTTTGAATATCCGCTTTATAGAGATTCGCCGCACGGTTCACATTTTTTCGTTTCCCGGTCGACAGATTATCGACGACCACCACATCGTGGCCTTCCTCAACCAGCCGATCGACCACATGCGATCCAATAAAGCCTGCGCCACCCGTGACCAACACCTTCATTCATCCCTCCAGCTCATGAGGATCCACTGCGCTTGCCGTTTCCTTCATAGCACAACTTGCCGGATCAAACTCAAAAATTGCCAAAAATTCCAGGTTCCCCTTTTTCCCCTTGATCGGGGAATCGAGAGTCGCCTTGGACCGCAGTCCAAGCGGAGCCGCCGACGCGAGAATGCGCTGCAACGCCGACTGCCGCAGCCCTTCATCGCGCACAATCCCGCCACGCCCGACCTGCCCTTTCCCCACTTCAAATTGGGGCTTCACCAGTGCGATGACGATCGCGCCAGGGCGCAGAAACTGGATAATCGGCGGCAAGACCATGGTGAGCGAGATAAAGGAGACATCGATCACCACCAGGGAAACCGGCTCCGGAATCAGCGACCGATCGACATAGCGAATGTTGGTGCGCTCGAACAGGGAGACGCGCGGGTCCTGGCGCAGACGCCAGTCGAACTGGCCATAGCCGACATCCACGGCATAGACACGCGCGGCACCGCGCTGCAGAAGGCAATCGGTAAATCCCCCGGTCGAACACCCGACATCGAGACAAACAGCCCCTTGCGGATCGACGGCACAGGCATCGAGCGCGGCAATGAGCTTGTCACCGCCCCGGCTCACAAACCTGGTCGCTTGCGACACCACCTCAATCGCCGCATCGAGAGACACGAGCTTCGCCGGCTTGTCGGCCAGCGCCCCGTCCAGCCGGACTTCTCCGGCAAGCAGCATCCGTACGGCGACATCCCGGCTCTGGGCCAGGCCGCGCGCGACGAGCACACGGTCAAGCCGGTCTTTGGGAGGGCGAATCTGAGTTCCCATGCGTGAGAAAGAGAGCGGGTTGAAGACGCGTCACATGGATCGGGCGTGCCGACTACGACTCCAGCGAGGGCGCCTCGGCGTCATCATCATCGAGGGAGAAGGCCCGTAACTGCTTTTTGCCGTTCGTATCCTGCACCAACACTTCCACCTTGCGTTCGGCGTCTTCCAATACTTTGAGGCAATTTTTCGACAGCCGAATGCCTTCTTCAAAAATCTTGAGAGATTCATCGAGCGGGAGCTCGCCCTTCTCCAACTCCCCGACAATCGCTTCCAAGCGCGCCATCGCCTGCTCAAACTTCACAGCGGCCACAATTCACTCCTCATCATAGACAGCATTCTGCGCATTATAACGACTCACCGGGTGATTTCAAACCGCGTGGTCCGGCTGCACCGCCTTCACCGTGCACAGCGCCTGTCCGTCCACGAACTGCGCCTGAAGATCTTCTCCGACGGTCACATCCTCTACCCTCCGAACCACGGAACCGGAGGGAACATGCCGGAGAATGCTGTATCCCCGTCCCAAGGTCGCCAGCGGGCTGAGCGTGTGTAAATTCCCCAGACAGGCGTGAACCCGCTGCATACGGGCCGCCATCTCTCCCCGCATGCCACGATGGAGACGGGTGAGCAATTGCGGAACCACGGCCAATCCATGGCGGACGATCGTTTCCGGGCTCCCCGCCAACAACGATCGCTCCGCCAGCTGCAGCCGGTCCTGGCCGGCCTGAACCGCCAACCGCACCGCCGCCGTCATGCCGAACAGCGCCGCATCGACCCGCTGCATCTCCTCCTGAATCCGATAGCGCACCGCCGCCATCTGATGCGTGGCCAAGCGCAACCGCTGCCGCTCTTCCTCAGTCCGGCGCGTCACGGACTGCTGCAACCGCGCCGTCAACTCCGCCAGCCGGCTCACGATCTGCGCCAACACCGGCGCCACCGCCTCGGCGGCTGCCGATGGAGTCGGGGCGCGAAGGTCCGCCGCAAAGTCAGCCAGTGTGACATCCGTCTCATGCCCGACAGCGGATACGACAGGGACGCGAGAGGCCACAATCGCCCGCACCACCATCTCTTCATTGAAACTCCACAGATCCTCCAGTGAGCCGCCCCCGCGTCCCACGATCATGACATCGACCAGGCCCGAATCACCGAGCATCGTGATGGCGGCGGCAATCTGCTCCGCAGACCCCTCCCCCTGGACTTGCACCGGAACAATAATGATCCGCAACGTAGGGCAGCGCCGATGCAGGACGGTCAATACATCGCGCAGAGCGGCTCCGCTGAGCGAGGTCACCACCCCGACGGCGCGGGGCCATTCGGGAAGCGGACGCTTCCGATCCGCCTCGAAAAGGCCCTCCGCTTCGAGGCGCGCCTTCAACTGCTCAAATGCCACCTGCAGCGCGCCGCGCCCCTTCGGCTCCACCGAGTCCAGAATAATCTGGTACTCTCCCCGGGGCTCGTAGACCGTCACCCGGCCGCGCGCCACCACCTGCAGGCCATCCTCCAACGCAAAGCGCAGCCGGCCCGCCACCCCCTTAAACAGGACGGCGCGGATTTGGCTCGACTCGTCTTTCAGGGTCAGATACAGATGGCCGGATGCCGGCGCGCGTAGATTGGAGATTTCACCCTCCAGCCAGATCTCGGAGAAATTGGTTTCGATGGCAGCCCGGACCAAGCCGGTCAGTTCCGAGACAGTCAGAATCTGCCTGAGCGGTGGAGACGGAGGGAACATGGATGAGGACGTTGGGAAGCCCGTAGCGCGGTCTCCCTTACTCAATTTCGAGTGCGGACGTTTTCAGCATCCTGTCAATCGATGACACGAATCCGTTCGATCGCGATGGCCTTGCCGAGCCGCGCGTCCAGCTCGACCAGCACGGCGCAAAAGACCGACGGCCCGGAGGCCACTTCAAACCGTTTGGGCATCCCGGTCAGAAACTTCTCAATCGCCAATTCTTTTTTGACGCCGATGACCCCATGCAGCGGACCGGTCATGCCAATATCGGTGAGATAGGCCGTGCCCTTGGGAAGAATCTGATCGTCAGCCGTCTGCACATGCGTATGCGTCCCGACGACCGCCGACACGTCACCATCGAGATAATGGCCCATCGCCATCTTTTCCGACGTCGCTTCGGCATGCATATCGACGATGACCGCCGCGACCTCCTGCTTGAGCTTGGCCAATTCCCGCTTGGCGACCTGAAAGGGACAATCCAGCGTCGGCATGTAGGCCCGCCCCATCAACTGAAGCACGGCCAGCCGTTCGCCGCCCGCCGATTCCACGATGTAGCTCCCCTGCCCCGGCACACCGACCGGGTAATTGGCCGGCCGCAACAGGCGGGGCTCCCGCGGGAAATATTCCAACACTTCCTTCTTGTCCCAGGCATGGTTCCCCGTCGTAATGACCGACAGGCCCATTTCAAACAAATCTTCCGCCAGCTCCGGGGTAATCCCAAATCCCCCGGCAACATTTTCGCCATTGCCGATGACGATATCCACTTGGCGTTGCGACACGATGCGCGGCACCATGCGGCTGACCGCCCGGCGTCCCGGCTCTCCGAAAATATCGCCGATGAAGAGCACCTTCACTTGGCATACTCCACATACCGGCTTTCACGAATGACCGTGACTCTGATTTGGCCGGGATACGTCAACTCCTGCTCGATCTTCTTGGCCAGATCGCGCGACAGTTGGAACGACTCCGTATCAGTAATATCCTCCTGCCGCACGATCACCCGAATCTCCCGGCCGGCTTGAATCGCATAGGCCTTCTGCACCCCTTTATAGGCCACGGCCAGCGCTTCCAATTTCTCCAGCCGCTTCACATACGACTCCAGCGCTTCACGCCTGGCTCCCGGCCTGGCCGCCGACAAGGCTTCCGCCGCCGCGACAAGGACCGATTCTGGGCAGATCGGCTCCACCTGTTCGTGGTGGCCTGCAATCGCATTCACGATCTTCTCGTTCTCGCCCCACTTCTTGGCGATCTCGGCCCCCAGCATGGCGTGCGGGCCTTCTTCTTCGTGGCTGACCGCTTTCCCGATATCGTGCAGCAGCGCGCCGCGCCGGGCCAGCTTGACGTCGAGCCCCAGCTCCGAGGCCATGATGCCGCAGATATAGGCCGCTTCGCGCGCATGATAGAGATTGTTCTGCCCATAGCTGGTCCGGTACTTGAGCCGGCCGAGCACCTTGATCAATTCCGGATGGAAATCCGAGAGCCCCAACTCGAAGATAATCTTCTCGGCTTCTTCATACATCAGCTTGTCGATATCGACCTTCACCTTTTCGACGATCTCTTCGATCCGCGTCGGATGAATGCGCCCGTCGTGCATCAGCCGTTCGAGCGACACCTTGGCAATCTCGCGGCGCAAGGGATCGAACCCTGAAATAATGACCGCCTCCGGCGTTTCATCGATAATCAAATCAATGCCGGTGGCCGCCTCGATGGCCCGAATATTCCGCCCTTCGCGGCCGATGATCCGGCCCTTCATCGCATCGTTCGGAATCGGCACCACGGAGATCGTGGACTCCGACACATAATCGCGCACCACACGCTGAATGGACCGTGCAATGATCTCGCGCGCTTCCCGCTCCGCATTCTCGCGCGCCTCTTCCAACGTCCGCTTGGCGATGCCGGCCGCATCGAGCTTGGCCTGGCTCTCCATTTCCACCATCAGATGCTTTTTGGCCTCCTCGGCGGTCATGCCCGCGACACGCTCCAGCGCGTCGCGATGCTCCCGCTCCGCCTTGGCGCAGGCCGCCTCTTTCTTGGCCAGGCCTTCTTCACGCCGGCCGAGTTCCTGATCACGCTTTTGAGACTCGGCCTCGCGCTTCTCGACGGCGCCGATTTTCCGGTCCAGATTCTCTTCCCGCTGCACCAGCCGTTTTTCCGTCACGGCCCACTCGCCCTGCTTCAGCTTCTGCTCTTTTTCAAATTCAGTCCTGGCTTGAAAGACCAAATCCTTTGATTCCAGCTTCGCCTCTTTAATGATGGTCTCGGCTTCGCGCTGAGCGTTCTGCAGCACATGTTTGGCTTGCTCTTCCGCTTCGGCTTGTTTCCCGGCGGCGAGATTGCGGCGAACCAGTTCAAGGAGCCCGGCCCCGATCAAGGCGCCGATCAGCCCGCACAGAATATACGCAACGATTGAGGTAGAAATGGGAGCACCCCCTTCTTGGAGACAACCGGCCACAACCGCCGATCGTCTACAATCTGTTAGCCATGAACCGCTATGCGGGGGTATGGAGAACCGAGGAAGGCTGAAACCGACGGACTATATCATCCCAGAAACAACCGCACTCACGAACGGGACAATCCGGCACCTGTGTCTGTGTATCTACCTCTATCCGGCCGAGGCACTCGTACTCGCAACCCGATTCTCCGCCGAAGAGGGACTGCAGCGAACACCGGCTGCCCTTGCGACACGTGTCCTTGCGCAGGCAGAAGCGCCGACGCGACGTCGGCACTCCGGTCTAGGACCGTCCACACGAACCGCCGAATGGGAATCACCCACAGCGTGAGGATCCACTTGACTACACATGCATACACAGAGAGAGGACTGTTCATTGGTGCGTTCACGATTCGACTATCTCGACACATGACCTGTTCTGGATGATATTCCTGAAAGACCTTTCCTCAGACTCGACACACGCATAACGCAATACACTAGACCCACGATAACAAAGGCCTTTTCCGAAAGCAAGGCGAAACTCACCGGAAGAGCGAGGTCGGCATCTGCTCTTCGATGGATTCCATCAAATTGACCATGCGGCGCTCCACATCGGCCTCGCCCTGCGCCCGCTTCTTTTCCGCCTCAAACAGCTGATGCGCCAGGTTAACAGCCGTCAGGACCGCGAGTTTGGAGGGCGTCGCGGTCTTCATGCCTTCAGCCAGCCGCTTCATATGATCATCGACAAAGCTGGCGAGGCGCCGGATATAGGCATCCTCCGCCTGCCCGCGGATCGAGTATCGTTGACCGTAGATTTCGACATCAATGGTCTTAGTCAAGAGCCACCTCCTTGGTGTCTTCTAAACATTCCAACAACTCGATCTCGCCCATCACCTTTTCAATCCGTGCCTTAATATCGACTCGTTCCTGCTCCCACCGCCGATTCAAATCGTCTTGCGTGGCAATCCGCTGGCGCGCGGCCTTGAGCTCGTCTTCCAGCATGACATTTTTCCGCTTGATCTCCTGCACCAGCTTCACAAGATCACGAATCCGCGTTTCCAAAGCATCAAGACGTTCCAAAGCCATACCGGCAAATCTCCTTTAAAAATCCAATAGATTGTGGGCCACTATAAAAATTTCATACCCCCGTGTCAAGGAAGGGAATCAGGACCCTCCTGCCAGCCGGAGATATTCCCGAAAGCTCCGCAACACGCGCTTCACGTACTGCCGCGTCTCGCGAAACGGAATCAGCTCGACAAACTCATCCTGGCTGCGCCCCCGATGCTGCGCCGCCCAATTTTCCACCACAATCGGCCCAGCGTTATAGGCGGCAATCGTCTGGATCACGTTGCCGGAAAATTGCGCCAGCAACTGCTCCACATAGCGCGCGCCGATGCGGATGTTCGTATCCTGATCGAACAGATCCTCCCGCGTCACCGCGGGAAGGTGATGCCGTTGCGCCACCGCATTGGCCGTCGCCGGCATGACCTGCATCAGGCCGATGGCCCCCACCCGCGAGACCGCACGCACATCGTACTGGCTCTCTTCCCGGATGATGGCCGCCACCAGATAGGGGCTCACCCCGTTCAATTCCTGGGTCTTGATAGTCGGAATCAGCCCCGTAGGATACGCCACACTCCACAGCCCCGGCGCCACCGTCCCGCCCGTGCGCTCCAGCTTGTCCCGAAATTGCGCCCGCGCCAGCCGCAGCGCCGGATGATAGGCCCCCACTTCATTCAAGCGCATCGACAGCGTCATGAGCACATTGGGGCTATGGCTATAGTGATCCGTCAACGCCGCCAGTTCGCGCGCCGCATCGGCGTCGAGCCCGAGCAGCTTCAGCTCCACCGCGCGGCGATAGGCCGGCTGCTGCTCCACATCCCCGCCGTTCCCCGCTTGGGCCACGGCCGCCTCGCCATTCACCGGCGCAACGGCTGGCTCCAGTGCCGCCGCACGGTCAGACGCCGCTTCCGCCGATTGCTCTTTCGCCAACTGGCAATAATAGGTATAGGGAAACTGCCGGCAAAGTTGCGCATAGACCTCATGCGCACGGGCCGCGTGCAACTGCGTGAGAGACCGCCCGATCCAATAGAGCGCTTGCGGCTCAAAATCACTGTCGTGCTGCGCCACAATTTGTTGCAGCACATCGATCGCGTCTTTGTAACGCGCCGTGCGGTAGTGAACCCAGCCGATCCGCCAGAGCGCTTCAGCCCGCTGCGTCGCGGGCTCCCCCGCCTTCGCCACTTGGCGATACTTCGCAACCGCCTCCTCGTATTGCCCCTGATCCTCCAGCCAAATACCGGCAAATAAATGGATCTGCCCCTTCTGTTCCGCCGACAAGGCCTGCTTCTCGATCGACCGGCTCAGCTCCAACAGCTTGGGCCCCATCGCCTGGCGCAGATAGACCCGTGCCAGCCACACCGTCGCCTCATCCGATTCCGCCACCCGATTTGCCATAAGGGCATGAAACGTTTCGCGTGCGGGATCGTATTGTTTGAGCCTGACTTGTGCGATGCCGAGTTTGAGTTTTGCGCTCCCCCGTTGCGGCGAGGCCGGCTCCATGGCCAGGAACTGCTTCAACTCGTCGATTGCCTCCGCGTGCAGCGCCTGCCCTAGAAACGCCTGCGCCCGGCCGAAATGATCCTCCGCCGTGGGAGCCCACACCGCTCCGCCGAGGTTCGTGCGGAGCAGCGCCTCCGCCTCCTTGGCTTCAGGCGCATAGGCGAACCGCACCCACAACTGCGTGAGGGTTGCCCGGCCGTCCTCCAACTGATTCTCGCGCAGATAACAGGCAGCCAACCGCAACCAGGCTTGCGGCGCCAGCGGATCTTTGTCGTTGTTTGCCACGGCTTTCGCCAGCCACCCGACGGACTCAGGACAACTCGACGCTTGATACCAGGCCTCCCCGGCGCGGAATGCCGCCTGCGTGAGCAGATTGGAATCGGGCACCGCCTGCCCGATGCTTTCAAAGAACCCCGCCGCCTCTTTGGCATCACCGAGATGCAGCAAGGCCTCGCCCATCCAGAGGCGGAGATAGTCGTCGAGCACCCCAAAATCACGCTGGCCCGCGCGGAGAAACTGTAGGGCCGCCGCCGGATTCGGCTCGATCAGCAACACTCCGGACAGCACGCCCGCGCGTTTCGCCCAAAGCGAACCGGGAAACCGTTCCATCACTAACCGCAACCGTTCGAGTTTGAGCGCCGAGACTTGATCTTTGGTGAGCTGACTGCCCAATCGCTCCTTGGGCTGAGCGGCTGCGGCAAAACATTCTTCGGCAGAGTCACAGGGCGCGGCAGCAGCCACGTCTCCGTTGCCCACCTGCGAGGCCAACGCCCAGGCAGGGCAAGCCCCCAGCACGGTCAGCAGTAAAGAAGAGATAAAACGTGAGCGCAGAGCAATCATCATGTTGAAATCTACTATCATATTATATCCTGCGGGGGTAGGAGATACAGCGCTTGCATGCACGTGGCCCTCAGGACGGATACTGCCGAAGCCCTGCGGGCTGTGTTACTCTGCAAGCTGATTATTGACTGGACGCCTGTCGATGACTGAACCTGCTCGCCCACAGACCAACTTGCTGAGCTTGAGTGAAGCCCAGATGACCACGCTGGTGCGCGGATTCGGCTGGCCTGGCTATCGGACCGGGCAGATTTTGCGCTGGCTCTATCAGCGCCGCGCGCGCACCATCGCGCAGATGACCGATCTTTCACAGAAGGACCGCGAACAGCTGGCTGACGTTGCAACGATTGCACGCACACAAGCCTGCACGGTTCTGGAATCGACCGACGGCACGCGCAAGCTGCTGCTCACCTTGGATGACGGGCTGCGCATTGAAACGGTGCTGATTCCCGATGAGGACCGCCTTACGCTCTGCGTCTCGACGCAGGTCGGCTGCATGCTGGATTGCGGCTTTTGCCTGACCGGTACAATGGGGCTGAAGCGCAATCTCAAAGCGCATGAGATCGTCGATCAAATCCTCACGGCTCAGGACCATTTGACCGGCGAGGAGCGGCTCACCAATCTCGTCTTCATGGGCATGGGCGAGCCGCTGGCGAATATCGAGGCCTTGTCCGCTGCCATCCAGTGCCTCCTCAATAAATCATGGGGGCTGGGCTGGTCACCGCGCCGGATCACCGTCTCGACGGCAGGCCTGGCAGGGCGGCTGAACGAGGTGGCCGCGCTCGGTGTGAATCTCGCCATCTCGCTGAACGGCACGACGGAGGAACAGCGCCAGCAGTTGATGCCGGCGGTCAGCCAGATCGCCTCGCTCAAGACACTCATGGCCGCCTGCCGCCGCTATCCGCTCGCCCCGACCAGACGGCTGACCTTTGAATATGTGTTGCTCTCCGGGGTGAACGATCGCGACAAAGACGCCCATCGGCTCGTGAAGCTGCTGAAGGGCATCCGTTGCAAAGTGAACCTGATTCCCTTCAATGAATTTCCTGGCAGCGCCTTCCGCCGGCCGGCTGACCGGAACGTGCTGTCGTTTCAACGCATCCTCACCCAGGCCGGCATCGACGCCTTTATTCGCAAAAGCCGGGGCCGCGACGTGCTGGGCGCCTGCGGCCAATTGGGCAATGTGCCGGCCGGAGCCGCGCCGGTTGCCTTGACACAAATCGAATCCCGTTGCTAGCATACTCCGTGCGACTCACCCGACTATGAATTCACCCACACGCCATTACTACCCGGCCCTCTTGGCATTCCTCGCGATCCTCTGTTCGTGGAACGTCGCGCGCGCGAATGAACCGCACGAATATCTCTTGTCCAATGGAATGAAGGTCTTGCTGGTCGAGGTGCCCAAGGCGCCGGTGGCCACCGTACAAGTCTGGTACAAAGTGGGCTCACGCAATGAAGTGATGGGCCGGGCGGGCCTATCGCACATGCTTGAGCATATGATGTTCAAGGGCACCGCCAAGTATCCCAAGGGCACGTTCTCCCGGATCATTCGCAAGAACGGCGGGGTCGATAACGCCTTTACCAGCCAGGATTTCACGGCCTACTTTGAAAATCTCGCGGCCGACCGTGTCGAACTCGCCCTGGAGATGGAAGCGGATCGGATGCAGGGCTTACTGCTCGATAACAGCGAATTTCAAACCGAGCGGGAAGTCGTCAAGGAAGAGCGCCGGATGCGCAACGAAGACGATCCGCAAGGCGCACTGGTGGAAGCCCTGTTCGCCCAGGCGTTTCTCAGCCATCCCTACCATTGGCCCATCATCGGCTGGTTTGCCGATCTGGACGCCATGTCGCTCGACGATCTTCAGCGCCATTACGACACCTTCTACTCCCCGAACAATGCGACGCTGATCGTGGTCGGCGATATCAAGGCCGACGCCCTGCTCCCCACCATCAAACAGCTCTTCGAGCCGATTCCCAAAGGACCGACCCCGAAGACGACACTGGCCCCTGAACCGGAACAGCGCGGCGAGCGGCGCTTCCTCCTCAAACGTGAGGCTCAGGTGCCCTTTGTCATGATGGGCTTCCGGGTGCCTAATTATGCGAGCGACGACTCGTACGCGCTCGACATCCTGGAGTCGATTCTCTCGCACGGGAAAAGCTCGCGGCTCTATCAAAGCCTGGTCTATGACCAGAAAAACTCGCTGGCCGTCGGCGCCGACTATGGGTTGATGCAGACCGATCCCGGCCTGTTCTACCTCTACTCCCTCGTCACGCCCGGCGCAAAAACCGAGGCGGTCGAAGACGCGCTCCAGCATGAAATCACCCGTTTGCAGAATGACCCGCCCACCGAGCTGGAATTACAGCGGGCCAAGAACCAAGTGGAAGCCGCCCATATCTTTGAACAGGATTCCAATTTCCGGCGGGCCATGTTGCTGGGGGAGATGGAATCGATCGGAGCCGGCTGGCGGCGGGCCGATCAATTTCTCGAACGCATCCGGTCGGTCACGGCCAAGGACGTGCAACGCGTTGCCAGGCAATACCTGACCCACGACAATCGCACCCTGGGCATTCTGCTGCCTCAGCCGCCGAAGCAACCGGAGCCGCAACCGAGCACCGCCCACCAGGGGAAATCGTAATCGCCATGGCTCACCCATCCGATCAACAGGGACTCCATACCGTGAACCGGCTTCGCCGCTGGCTGGGCGTCTGCCGCGCGCTGTCGGTCATCGCGCTGTTCTGTGTGGCCGCTCCGGCACTGGCCGCGGACATCACTCCGGTCAAAGTCACGACGGCCAACGGCATGACCGTGCTAGTGCTGGAACAGCACTTTCTCCCGATCGTGGAAATCCACGCGCTGATCAAAGCCGGCTCGGCCCAGGATCCTTCCGACAAAGCCGGTGTCGCCAACCTCGTCGCCAGTCTCTTGGACGAAGGCACCTCAACCCGCTCCTCGAAGCAACTGGCGGAACAGATCGATTTCGTCGGCGGGTCGTTGGAAGCCAAGGCCGCCGAGGACTTCACCACCGCCTCGGCGCGGGTGCTGAAAAAAGATCTCGACCTGGGGTTCACGTTGCTGGCCGACATCCTGATGCATCCGGCCTTTCCCAAGCAGGAATTCGACCGCGTGCGGTCGCAAATCCTGGGAGAGATGTCGAGCGACAACGACGATCCCGGCACCGTGGCCATGAGGGCCTTTAACCAGCTGGTGTTCCACAACCATCCCTATCGCTGGCCGGTGAACGGCACGGAGGAGACCGTCGCCAAGATTACCCTGGCCGATGTGCAGGGGTTCTATGCGAGGGAGTACATTCCCAATCAAGTCATCCTCACCGTCGTGGGGGATGTCACGGTCGAACAAGCCACGGCCTTGGTGCAGACCCATTTCGGAGCCTGGAAAAAAGGCACGCCGGCGGCCCGTGCGCTAAAAAAGCCCGCGGCGGTGGAAAAGAAAACCGTGCAGCTCATTGAAAAAGATCTCACGCAATCGACGATTATGCTGGGCCACGGCGGCATCAGCCGAAATAATCCCGACTTCTATGCCGTCACCGTCATGAATCACATTCTTGGA
The DNA here is from genome assembly GCA_035968315.1 of Nitrospira sp. Taxonomy (NCBI): domain Bacteria; kingdom Pseudomonadati; phylum Nitrospirota; class Nitrospiria; order Nitrospirales; family Nitrospiraceae; genus Nitrospira; species Nitrospira sp. The sequence goes on along the minus strand of JAVYIN010000007.1, from coordinate 393,759 downwards.
GCCGGCGGATTTTCCTCGCGCCTCATGGACTCCATTCGTGACAAGCAAGGGCTGGCCTACGGCATCTCCAGTCACTACGACGCGCGGGCGCTGCCCGGCTCGTTCTGGATCAATCTCCAAACCAGGACCGAAGCCACGAACCAGGCCATTGCCGGAGTCCTGTCGGAGATCAAAGCGATGCGAGACAATCCGGTCAGCGAGCAAGAACTGTCCGAGGCGAAGACCTTTTTGATGGGCAGCTTCCCGCTTCGGCTCGACTCCACCGCGAAGCTGGCCCAGGTGCTCGCGCAAGTTGAATTCTATGGGCTCGGCTTCGAATACTTCAGCCAATACCCCAAATGGATCGAGCGCGTCACCAAAGAAGATGTGCAGCGAGCCGCCAAACAGTATCTCGACCCCGCCCGGTATGCGCTCGTCGTCGTGGGCAATGTCGCCAAGGCCAAAGTTCGCCAGTAACCACTCACCCGTTTGCCGCGAGTTCCTATGCAGCCCCTTCCTCTCCAGCAGAAGCTCACCCGTCTTCGCCAGATCTTTGCAGGCATGGACTCCGTGCTGGTCGCGTACTCCGGCGGCATCGATAGTACGGTGGTGCTGAAAGTGGCCTACGATCAGCTCAAAGACCGCGCGGTAGGAATTACCGCTCTGTCTCCCACCTTCCCGGCCTCTGAACTGGAGGTCGCAACACGCGTGGCTGAGGAAATCGGGGTCCGCCATGAGCTCATAGAGACCGATCAACTCAAGATTCCCGCCTTCGCCGAGAACGATGCGAGCCGGTGCTTCCACTGCAAAACCGATCTCTACCAGTTATTGGGCACACTCCGAGCTGCGCATGCGGGATCCATCATAGTGGACGGGACGAACCTTGACGATCTCGGAGACGACCGCCCTGGCATCAAGGCCGCCCGCGAGTGGGGCGTCCGCAGCCCGCTGGTGGAAGCCGGACTCTCCAAAGCGGAAATCCGAACGCTCGCCCAGGAGCTCGGCCTGTCGAATTGGGACAAGCCTGCCGCGGCCTGTCTCTCTTCGCGCATCCCGCGTGGGATTACGATCACGAGAGAGAAACTCAGCCGCATTGAACAGGCGGAAGCCGTCCTGCAAGGTGAAGGATTCCGGCACTACCGCGTGCGGGACCATGGGGAGATCGCACGAATTGAAGTGGGCCAGGACGAGCTGGCACGCCTGACTGAGCACGAGCGAGGGCTGCGCATCAGCCGGAAACTGAAAGAGCTGGGGTTTCGCTTTGTGACGATTGATTTGGAAGGGTATCGGCCGGGCGGGGTCAGTCTGGGCTCACCGCGCCCGGCCAGATAGTCTGTTGATCAGGAGTGGGCTTTCGAAAGCGCCTCAAGGGCTTCGTCGGCAAACTTGCGGTGATCCGCATCGGTCAGGCTGCGCTGCACGACTTTTTCAGCCACCAGCAAGGCCAGCTCCGTGGTCTGATTGCGAATCTCCTGCACCGCCTTCCGCCGCTCGTGATCGATTTCACGTGTGGCGTCTCCCTTGATACGTTCCGCTTCGGCCGTCAGGCGCTGTTCGTTTTCATCCAACAGCCGTTGCGCCCGCTCCTTCGCTGCCGCGAGAAGGCCTTCGGCTTCCTTGGCTGCCGCGCTGAGCTTGGCCTCGTACTCCTTGAGCGCCCGCTCGGCGTCGGCACGGTGCCGCTCGGCCTGATCGAGGCTGTCCTTGATCTTCTTCTCCCGCTCTTCGAGGATGCCAAGAATGCCCGGGAAGGCAAACTTGTACAGCACGAAGAACAGAATCCCGAAGGAGACGACCTCCCAAAAAATCAGCGACGAGAAAAAACTCGATTCAAACTGCGGCATAGTTGCCCCTACGTGCTGTGTGCTGAGTCCTGAGTGCCGAGCGCATTGCTCAGCACTGAGCACTCACTGCTCAGCACGGTTATTTGCGAAGGCCCATGATGATAAATGCAATGACCAACCCGTACAGTGCGATGGCTTCGACCAGCGCGAATCCGATCCACATGTACTTGCCGACGCGGCCTTCGGCTTCCGGCTGGCGCGCCACGGCTTCGATCATCTTGCCGAAGATGTACCCGATTCCCACACCGGCACCGGCGAAACCCGCCGCCGCCAACCCCATGCCTAACAACGCTGCTGCTGCTGAATCCATTGTGTGCTACTCCTCCCTTGTCTGATCTGACACGCGATTAATGCGCGTGGTCATCGTGGCCGTGCAGATGGAATGCGTCTCCCAAATAGACGCAGGTCAACACGGTGAAAATATAGGCTTGAATGAACGCAATACCGACTTCCAACCCATTCATGGCGATCGTAAAGGCAAACGGCAGCCAGCCGATGAGCATCCCGCCGCTGATCGCCAACCCGAACAGCACGCCCAAGATCACGTGGCCCGCCGTCATGTTGGCGAACAACCGGACGGCCAGCGAAATCGGCCTGGCTAACTGGCTGATCAACTCGATCGGAATCATCAAGGGCAGCAGCCATCCCGGAGTCCCAGGCGGCACGAGAATCCCGAGAAACTTGGCTCCGTGAAGGATAAAGCCCATCACCAGGCTCAACCCATAGACAAGGCACGCAAACACGGCCGTGACCACGATCTGGCTGGTGACCGTATACGATCCGGGAATCAACCCGAGCAAATTACAAAAGAGGATAAAAATGAACAGGCTGGCGATCAGCGGAAAGAACCGCATCCCGTCTTTGCCCATGGTGTCGAGAATAATGCTCCGGATAAAATCCACGAGCATTTCGGCGAGATTTTGCAGCTTGCCCGGCACCAGGCGGCGGGCCGACCCGGCCATGACCATCAACACCGCCGCCAACGCGACCACGATCCACATGAGAATCACGGCTTTGTTGATGGAGATATCCAGCCCTCCAATGGAGAGCGGGATATAATTATGCAGTTCAAATGCGTGAAGCGGACTTTCTTCCACGGCTATCCTTTACGTTCGTTCTCTTGCGGTGACCCCGGCCATCTCATCGCCGACCGGTATGCGTTCCGTATCCCGGCTATGACGCCCAGCACCAACCCCACCACCATTCCCCAGGGAGTAGACTCCAGGAGATAGGTATCGATGGCCCAGCCTAACCCTCCTCCGACAATCAACGCAGCTAGCAGGTCGGTCCCGATTCGGACCGCCTGGCCGAGCCCCGCATAGAACGGATCTTGTGAAGGGGGCATACCATACCCACTGGGGGCGAGTACTCAGACCGCGATACTGAATAAGCACTCCACCGTTTGCGGGCGCGCAATTCAAGCAGAATCCTTATTGAAATGTCAAGCCGTTAGGCCCTGTCCCTCGACCGGATGGCTACGGTATAGTGTGGTCCCTATCGGAGCGCAGATTCGACCGTCTATGACCATGCCATCACCGACGCCCTTCCTCGACGGACCTCCCCAGCCCTTGATCGTCACGATTCGCGGAATCTCCCTGAGTCCGTTCGAGTGCTATAGCCGAGTCACGTCCAACTCTGGCCCCTCCTTCTTATTTGAGAGCGGCAAAGGCCCCCTCACAACCGGCCGCTATTCGTTCTTTGCCGACGCCCCCTATCAAACGTTCTCGGGAAAGAATCATGACTGGACCCTCAGAACATCGGACGGGAACACCAGCACAGGACGGGAACCATTCCACACCCTTGCTCAATTGATGCAGCGCTCCCCAATCCAGCGCCCGCCGGGAGCCCCTCCGTTCTTCGGCGGAGCCGTGGGCTATCTGAGCTACGATCTCGTCCGTCAATTCGAATCCTTACCCAGCCATGCGCTCGACGATCTGCATTTCCCTGATCTGGAGTTCGCCTTCTTCGACCTCGTGGCGGCATTCGATCATGATTCACACGATCTCCACTTGATCTTCTGCCCTCCGCTTGAACGGTTTTCCGGAGAATCGCGGGAATCCCTCTATCGAGAAGGCTGCGACCGGCTCGCCCGGCTGCACGATCGGCTCACCCGTCCGGCCCACGAACCGCGCACGGCTGACTCGTCGGGACCGATTACCTTTGCGCCCCAGCAATCCCAAGCCTCGTACATGGAGCGAGTGCGCCGCTGCCAGGACTACATTGCCGCGGGCGATTTGTATCAAGCCAACCTCTCACACCGCTTTTCCGTCACGAGCCCGCGCTTTGCCCCGGAATCACGCCTCGCCTCGGAACTCCAGGCCTATGCGCGGTTGCGCACCATGAACCCTTCGCCCTTTTCCGGCCTCCTGCGTGTCGGCGAAACCAGCTTCATCAGCACCTCGCCGGAACGGCTGGTGCGCTTGACCGGCCGGCAGGCCGACACGAGGCCGATTGCGGGAACCAGGCCGCGGGGGCGAGACGCGGCTGACGACCGGCGGCTGATGGAAGAATTGCGGGCCAGCGAAAAAGAACGGGCTGAACACCTGATGCTCGTCGATCTTGAACGGAATGACCTGGGACGCGTATGTGAATTCGGCTCGGTCCTTGTCGATGAATTGATGGCCATTGAGCAATATTCCCACGTCAGCCATCTGGTCTCCCACATCTCCGGCCGGCTCCAGGCAGACACGACCGGCTTTGACCTCCTCCGCGCCGTCTTTCCCGGAGGCACCATTACCGGCGTGCCCAAAATCCGTTGCATGGAGATCATCGATGAACTGGAACCCGTGCGGAGAGGCCCCTATACTGGATCGATGGGCTATGTCAGCTGGAGCGGCGATCTGGATTTCAACATCGTGATCCGCACGCTGGTACTCCGGGAGGAAGCCGGCTACCTTCAGGTCGGAGCCGGTATCGTTGCCGACTCGGACCCGGCCAAAGAATATGAGGAGACGATGCACAAGGCCCAGGCCTTCCTGAGCGCCTTATCGTGACAACACCGATGTGGATTTATCTGAATGACCGGTTTGTCGAAGAGAAGGATGCCGTCGTCTCCGTCTTCGATCACGGGTTTCTGTATGGTGATGGCGTCTACGAAACGATCCGCTCCTACGGGAATCGGATCTTCATGCGCGATCAGCACCTGGCGCGCTTGCAGCGGTCGGCCGATGCCATTGGCCTGACGCTCCCAGTCCCTTCCGGCGGATGGCCGCATCTCTTGCACGAGGCGATGGAACGCAATCAGGTGGGAACCGACCAGACCGACGCCTATCTCAGAATTACGGTGTCTCGAGGCGTCGGCGAAATCGGCCTCGACCCCGCGCTGTGCCCGAACCCCACGCTCGTCATTATGGCGAAGCCCTTGCACCCGCCAACCGAGGACACCTACCAGCGCGGAGTGGCGCTGATCATCGCGCAGACCAAACGCAACCTGCCCAGCGCGTTGTCGCCTCAAATCAAATCCACCAACTTTTTGAACAATATTCTGGCCAAGCGCGAAGCCATCGCCGCCGGAGCATTCGACAGCCTCTTCTTAAACTGGGAAGGCCATCTCACGGAGTGCACCGTGAGCAATCTCTTTTTTGTCTCTCAAAACCGGCTCCTGACACCGGCGATTGCGTGCGGCATTCTTGACGGGATCACCAGAGAACTCATCTTACAGTTCGCACGGGAGCTCGGCATCCCGGCCATCGAAGGCCGCTTCACCCCTCACGACCTGCTGCAGGCCGATGAATGCTTTCTCAGCAACACCAGCATGGAGCTCATGCCCGTCATGTCGATCGACCGCCAGCCAATCGGCGCCGGAACTCCAGGCCCTCTGACTCGGCAACTGCATAAGCACTTTATGGACAATCATCGCCGCTTTCTGGAACCGCCGGCTTCGCCCTAGACTCCGATCCTCTTGTTTTCACGATCTATTCCCATTTCCTTGCAGGGTACAGGAACTGCATTTCCTTGACAGGTAGCAGCAGGCTGCTATCGTTTGACCATGCCTGCAAACGAGCGAACCACCATGTTGAGGAGATCTCCATTGCCTACGACCAGAATGCTTCTTTCGACCCTGCTGCTTGGCGCAACATGGCTCACGCTGTCACCCCAGGATCTGCACGCTGAAATCTATCAATACATCGACGCCAATGGCACGATTGCTCTCACCAATGTGCCGAACGATCTTCGCTACCGCCGCATCACCCCCCAATCGAACCGGTTGCACCCCACCTTGTCCGAACGGGAACTCGGGCCGATGATCAGCCGATCCTCCCAGCAACATCAGTTGCACCCCGCCCTGATTCGAGCCGTCATTAAAGCGGAGTCCGACTTCGACCCCATGGCCGTTTCTCGCGCCGGAGCGGTCGGACTCATGCAGCTGATGCCGCAGACCGCCGTGCGCCTCGATGTCCACGACCTGTATGATCCGGAAGACAATATCGGAGGGGGGACCAAGTATCTTCGCCAGCTGCTCGATCGGTTTAGCGGAAACCTTCCGCTCGCCCTCGCCGCCTACAACGCCGGCGAACACACGGTGGACCGCTATCGCGGCTTGCCGCCGATCGACGAAACGCGCCAATACGTCCGCAAGGTCATTCGCTACTATCGGACCTTTCTCATGAAAGACCTGGCGACGACCGGACACGTGATCGCTTCGACCCAACCTGCATCGCAATCACCACACCCGGCTTCCGCCCCGGCTGCGGCGGAGTAAACTCATCCGTACAGGTCAACTGGCTATGGAGCTTCCACCCGGCCCGTTTGACCTGGGGGAAATCGGACCGGAAATGCGCGCCGATGCTGTTCTCGCGCCAGAGCGCCGCCTCGGCCACGCAATGCGCAACCTGCACCATGTTCTTCACTTCGAGATCGGCCCGGCTCACAAACGGGCCTGAGACGACTTTAAGCCAGCGAGACAATTGCGCCGTGGCCCGAACAAGGGACTCGCGCGAACGCACCACCCCGACCTGTCCCCACATCGTGCGGCGCAATGAGCTTCTCAGCTTTTCGGCATCCTCCAACCGCTGCTCAGCTTCACCAGCCAGCGCCGCGGCCTGAGCCGATAGATCGAGCCGGCCATGGCGCTGCGCAAACGCCGTCGCCGCAACCCCCGCCCGCATGCCAAAGACCAATCCCTCCAGCAACGAATTGCTTGCCAGGCGGTTGGCCCCATGCACGCCGCTGCACGCCACTTCTCCAGCCGCAAACAAACCGGGCAGCGTCGTCGCGCCATTCAGATCGGTCCAGACCCCGCCCATCATGTAATGCGCGCTCGGCGACACGGGGATCCACTCTTCCGTGATGTCAATGTCGTAGCGCAGACAGGTCGCATAGATCGTCGGAAACCGGCGTTTGACGAAGTCCGCGCCAAGATGGGTCACGTCAAGATAGACATGCCGCGCCCGCGTCGCGGCCATTTCGGCCCAAATGGCGCGCGCGACGATGTCGCGCGGGGCCAGCGCCCCCAGCGGGTGGTACCGCTGCATGAAGAGCTCGCCTTTGTTATTCCGCAGCTGCCCCCCTTCTCCCCGCATGGCTTCGGACAGCAGAAACGGCGGACTCGACGGAAGATACAGCGACGTCGGGTGAAACTGGACGAATTCCATATCCTGCAGCATCGCACCCGCGCGAAAGGCCATTGCCATTCCGTCGCCGGTGGCATTGGGCGGATTCGTTGTCCGTGCATAAATCTGCCCGGCTCCGCCGGTGGACAACACCACCGCCTTGGCGGGGATGATGAATTGCTTGCCCGATGCTTCGTCCAACACGACCGCCCCGCAACAGCGCCCCTGCTCCACGACCAGATCGACGGTGAAGTGATAATCCAGCCGCTGGATCCGCTTCTGACGGCCGGCCTGCGCCATGAGCGCGCGCACCATTTCATTGCCCGTGGCATCGCCGCGCGCGCGCAAAATGCGGCTGCGGCTATGGGCGGCTTCCCGTGCGAACGCAAACTTGCCCCCGGCTTTGTCGAACTTGGCGCCCCAGCGAATCAATTCCTGGATCCGCTCAGGTCCTTCCTCGACTAAAACCCGCACGGCCTCCTGGCGGCAGAGCCCATGACCGGCCTTCAAGGTGTCCGTGTAATGAATGGCCACGTCGTCCTCTTCGCTCAAGGCCACGGCCACGCCCCCTTGGGCATAGATCGAGTTGCTTTGCAGCGGGTGCCCCTTCGTCAACATGATGACCCGGCCGGACCGGCTCAATTCAAGCGCGGCGCGAAGCCCGGCCACACCGCTCCCGACCACAAGAAAATCGGCTTGGGGCGCCGATGAGGCACGACGAGCTGTCTGCACGGTCGTCTTCACTGGGGCAACTTCTGGCCGGAAGGTGGGAGATCGGAAAGGGCCTGGCGTGTTTTCATGCCAAACGGCAAGTCGCCTTGCACCCCGCGCAGAAGAATGGATTGCGTTCCCACCCACTGCAAGCGCGCATGCCCGCGCTGCCGGATGCCGGCATCCTCGCCGGTTTTCTTCCACAGGCCTTGCCAGTGGACATACACATCGATGTTGTCGCCGTCGATCAAGATCCGCTCCATCTTGAACTCCAACCGAATTGTTTGGAACATCTCGAAATCCCGCTCCGCATCGGCCTGCAGCTGTTCCAGCTGCTCCACCGGCAGCATCACATCCTGAAGGGCCGAGCGATCCCGTTTCTGATACGCCTCGCGCAAGGCCTCAACGGCCTTATCGATCCGGACAAAGCGCTCATGGTCTTCAGGATACAGCATCACCTTCCCTGAGCAGGCGGCCGACAATGAGAGCGCGACAACGGCACACCCTACAACACAGAGACGCGCGAGCAACGGCAACGCAGAAAATGTAGTCATCGTACCGCAGTATAGGAACGTCGCCGGGAGCGGTCAAGGCATCACAATTCGGCGGAAATGTCCGCCGCCATTCTCACGCATCGCTCCATAGCCGCCCGCTTATGGCTTGCTTTTTCAGCCGAAAGTCTCTAGACTCGCCCGACTTGGGAGATTCATTGCATGTCGAGCGTGTTAAAAAAGCGTCGGAAGAAAATGCGCAAGCACAAGTACAAGAAGCTGCGCCGGCGCCAAAAATTCTTGCGTCGTAAAAGCTAGGCTCACCCCGTTCGCCGGGAGGAGGAGATTGTGCCGGAGGGCAAAAAGGTTCGCATCCGCGTCCGTACTGTAAGCTGTACCTACGTGGGGGACTTTCTCGTTCCGCCGATGCGCCATCGTGTCTCTGACGCCATCAATGAGGAAGCACGTCTGTTCATTAGTTTGACAGACGTGCTCATCAATGATCAGGAGCGCTCAGATTTCGTGGCGCTGAACAAGAACCTCATCGAGTCCATCGCGCAACTGTAGACGTTCCCTTTTAAGGGCGTGTCCACACGGCTGCCGTGTGACTGCGATTATGCCGTCTAGGCTTTTCACTGCCATCCCTATCACACTGCCCTCACGCACTCGCGCGATCAGCTGATGTCGAACTTGAAACGCTTTTTCCCGTTTATCCGCCCCTATCTTTCACGCATGGCTGTGGCAGGACTCCTCGTCATGGGGGTCGCCGCCATCAATCTTGCCCTGCTGCGCCTGGCCGGCACCTTATGGGATGTCATTACCGTCCAGCACGATCAGGGGCGGATGACGGAATTGATCACGCTGTTTGTCGGGCTGGTCCTGCTCCAGGGCCTCTGTTCGATGGGGCACAGCTATCTCACGGCCTGGATTTCTCAACACATCATTGCGGACGTTCGCACGCACCTCTTCAAACATCTCCAAAGCCTGGCCGTCAGCTTCTTTGCCCGGCGCCGAACGGGCGAACTGCTCTCGCGGCTGATGAACGATGTGACCGTCATCCAATCCATTGTCACTGAAACACCGATCGATACAGCCAAGCAACTCGTCACCTTCATCGGCGGCATCGGCTTCTTGCTCTCCATGAACTGGCGGTTATGCCTGCTGATCCTCGTCCTTCTTCCGCTGCTGGTCCTCGCCGCAAAATTCTTTGGACGCCAGTTGAAATCCCTCTCAACCTCCATTCAGGACCAGACCGCCGCACTCAGCACGCTCCTGGAAGAAGTGATTTCAGGCATTCGCATTGTCAAATCGTTCGTGCAAACCGCGCGGGAAGACGCGCGTTTTACCGCACAGCTCCATCAGGGCCTCGCCCTGTCGCTCCGCCGGGCAGGCGTAATGGCGCTGTTTATTCCCGTGATTACGCTGCTGACTTTTTCGGCGGCAGCCGCCGTGCTGTGGTACGGTGGCACCCAAGTCATCGAAGGCACCGTCACGCCGGGCGATCTCTTTGCCTTCGTGTTGTTCGCGGGCATTCTGATCGGCCCCTTCAGCTCAGCGGCCAGAGTCTTCGCGCAGATCAAAGAAGCCCAGGGCGCGACCGAGCGGGTGTTTGAAATTCTCAACGCCCAGCCCGACATTCGCGACGAACCGAATGCCCTTACGCTCTCGGCCGTACAAGGCCACGTGCAGGTTGAACAGGTGAGCTTCCACTACGATCCTCGCACACCGGTCCTCTCACACGTGTCGTTTGAGGCCCGTCCCGGAGAACTCGTCGCGTTTGTTGGGCCGACCGGAGCCGGGAAAACAACCGTTATCAATCTGCTCCACCGGTTCTACGACCCCCTTAAAGGCCGCATCACCATCGATGGGCACGACCTGAAAACCGTGTCGGTCGAAAGCTGGTATCGGCAAGTCGCGTTGGTCCCGCAAGAAACGATCCTCTTCGGCGGCACCATCCTGGACAATATTCGCTACGGCAATCCGCAGGCCGACGAAGCCGCGGTGCAGGAAGCCAGCAAGGCCGCCCATGCCCACGAATTTATTTCCGCATTTCCGGATGGCTACCAGACCGTGGTGGGAGAAAAAGGCATCAACTTGTCCGGCGGACAGCGCCAGCGCATCGCCATCGCCCGCGCCATTCTCAAGAATCCGCGCGTGCTGCTGCTGGACGAAGCGACCTCGTCGCTCGACACCGAGTCGGAACGGCTGGTGCAAGAGGCCCTGGAACGGCTCATGGCGGGACGCACAACCTTTGTTGTCGCGCACCGGCTCACCACCATTCAGCGCGCCGACCGCATTCTTGTTTTGGACAAGGGCCGCATCGTCGAATCAGGCACCCACGCGCAACTCTTAGAGCGCAAAGGCCTCTACCATTACCTCTACACCATCCGCTTCAACGAACAACCGGCATAATCCGATCTTATTCGAGCGCTCCGACAACTCCCCCCTCTTTCGTGTTAACCCTTCTGCGTCTTACTCGGCCAGGGAACCGCTGCTAGAGTTAATCCACACCGCCGACAAACCGGAGGAGGATGACATGCCGACACGCCGTTACCAACGAGTCCCCCTGCAGCGCCCCGTAAGCCTTCGCGGCACCGGACACAATCAGTCCGGCATAACCAAGGATTTTTCTCCGGACGGATGTGCCATCCAACAGGATACGCGTTCACTTCATTGCGGCATGCGCCTGAAGCTGCAGCTGGCACTCCCCGATCGGCAAGACCATCTAGAGATCGAACACGCCATCGTGACCTGGACACACAACCAGAAATGCGGCATCCGGTTCCTTGACCTCAGCCCGGACGCTCTCGCACGAATCAAGAACGTGTACGATTTACTCCTGAGCGCACAGCGGATCGATGACCAGGAAGAAGCGCCCATCCTCATCTCGCTTCAACCGATCACCCTGCACTAATCGCGAAGCATCGCGCCTAAATGCTAGAGCGTGCGCACAGCCGCACCTGTCAGGCAAGAGAGAAATGAGACTGGTGGTTTATACGTTGGCAGGACGCACGCCAAGGGATTACAGAAACCTGAATCCGCGACTCCGCAGGGATATCCCCCTCAGCTCGCACGAGCCCGTTCGCGAACGCACAATGCCGAATGAGGACGTGTAATTAAGTTGTATCCTCAGCACGTCACAACCTATTGATAGTGCAAGTGGTCATTTTCAGAATGAGTGCAATATAGTTGCATCCTATCGCCCTACGACCCAGGCAATTCAAATGCCTAGATGAAATAAAATTGTATCCCGATGGCGTATGCTACTCAAAACGGCCACCTAGTATGACGGAATCCAGCCACTCAAAATGCAGCAAACCAGCCGCCCTAGCTGTTCTGAATGGCTGCTTCCGACCCAAAGCCGCTGTTCACGACCGACCGCTATCCGGTGGGCTTACGCCGATCCGCATAAGAACCCGTGATAAATGGCTCTGCGGCCGCAACGCATTGAAACGACGACGAGCATGGCATATTCTTCACGAACAGTAGCGACGTGTTATACGGACAGAAATGGTCGGATCCCGCTCTTACGCCGATCCGTCTAAACATTGTTAAATTCGTAAAGGATATCTGCACCCCATGTACAACCTCCTAGTGACTTCAATGAATGGCGCTTGGGATAAGGGCTTCTACGAATTCGATAAGAGTCGCTTTCTTGAGTATACGAACGAAGATATTGCTTCGGCTCTACAAGAACTGAGTGCATCTCATATCGAAAACTTGAAAAGCTACCCAACCTTGTTCGCGTATGAGGGCATAGATTCTGATGTTCGTATTGGCTATCTCACATCCATTAAGGAACGTGGGCGAAACCTCCTAATTGAATTCGAATTCGAACAAAACATCGCACCAATTCCCTTCGCTCAAATACAACCCATTGCCCCGCTGCTGGATATCCGTAGCTGGGAAATGAACAGAACCCACTGGGCTGTAAAAGACGAAGACTTATTTGAAAGGCTTCGGAAAAAGGGAGTTTTGGGGGCAAGGGGCGAATCAAGAACAACCAAACAAGAAAGGCCAACGATAGAAGAATCTAAGAACCCCAAGATCACCACCATTCAGGAGTTTATACGTAAGGTTCTATCGCTCGAACAGAAAGATGGCCAGGAGGTATTTTACCGCGGCCATTCAAACAAAAAGAAGTACAAGCTGGAGCCGTCATTGTTTCGCAGGGACGAAGACGGAAACCCACTGTACAAGGAAAATGAGCACATACTGTTTCGGGAGTTATTGGTATCAAACTCCGCTGATTTTCAGTCAGATGTTTACACGCTTGATAGCCTAGTTCGAATGCAGCATTACTCGTTGCCTACTCGGCTACTCGATATCACCTCCAATCCACTGATTGCCCTCTACTTCGCATGCAAGTCAACACCTAGTGAAGAGGGGGAGGTAATCGTTTTCTCGATGAAACGGACTGATGTGAAATATTTTGATTCAGATGTGGCTAGTTGCATTGCAAACCTCGCTCGTTTACCAGAATCGGAGAAAAACGCGATTGAGTTCGACGAAGAAAAGTTTAATGAGCAGCTTCCAATAAAGCGCCTCCTTCATTTTATTAGAGAAGAAAAGCCATTTTTCGAGGCAAAAATTATTCCTGAGGATCTTCGGAAAATTGTTTGCGTTAAGGGAAAACAGAGTAACGATCGAATATCTTCCCAATCTGGTGCGTTCCTTCTATTCGGCATGGATGCCGTTTTTAATGAGGAAGGAACTCCGGAAATCAAAGTGTCCAGATTCACCGTGTCGAATAAGGAAAGCATGCTGAAAGAACTCGATTTGCTAAACATTAATGAAAGCACAGTATTTCCGTACATTGAAAACTCAGCGAAGTATATTGCCGAAAAGTTTAAGTTTAACAAGTCAATCCAGCCGACCGCTGAAAACGGCGACTGATTGAAGCGTTAACGCGACAAGGCTGAGGACCGCTTTACGGCGGTGCGATCTCGGTGATGAACTTCCGCTCTTGGCCGGATGCAGCCGTTCAGAGCCTCGAGAAAACCGCAATCCAGTGCCCAACCTTACCGGAGTCGGGGATCAATCAAGACTCAAGCGACACAGTTTGCCTTGGGCAGTTACGCCGACTGGGTTTCAGCATTTTGAGTGGCTGCTTTGGAGCAGTATGGGTGGCCTGTTTGAGTAGAGTACGCAATCACTTGCGCGCAGGCGAGAGAGCTGAGCTGCAGGCAGAGCTAATGGTGATGCCACCATTAACCACCAGCTTTAACCACCAGCTTCAAAAAACAATTGATCTAGTTTACGACTTTATTCCCAAATTCCGTTGGAGGGCGACGTTTCAGCTTACAACTTTCTAGTCAGTTTACGTTTTTATCCCCTAACTACAACGAAGAATCCCGTTTGCTCGAACTACCGAACCTTTGAGAAGTCCGCGTCAAATTCGCTGGTTTTCCCGTCCGGGGAAAAGACGATGACTTTGGTCTTGCCGTTGGGATCGAAGCTTTCGTAGGCAAAACGCGCGGTAAAACGCGACCGGTAGGCCGGTCCCTGCCCCTCGTTCTTACGGCCCTTCTCGGCGGGGCTCACATCGATCGGCTTGATGTTCTTGTTGCCCTGCTGGAAGGCCACTTGCGCACCCTCGGCAAAATACTCATCATCGCCGCAGAGCTGCACTTCGATTTCCATGTTGGGCATCTCGACGACCTTCTTGATGAACTCGTCGGGCATGCGGATCTCTTTCTTCTGTTTCTTGGATTCCGCCGCCTCCTGGCGTCCGAACGCTTCCAGCCGGAACCGCTTCGTACGCAGAATGGCACTGGCGCCACACGAATCTTTCTCGGGATCGGAACCGATCCGGGTGGCCAGCGAGGCCTGCTGCAGCACTTTCTTCACATCTTCCGGCGAGTTGGCTTTGTCCATCGGGATGCGCCCGGCTTCCAAACTCTTCTGCGCCTCTTCCATCGTCAGTTTCACATCAATCGCCGGCGCCGTCTGCGGAACCGTGATCCCGAGCACGCCCAGCACCGCACAACAGGCCCATACCGACGCACGACGATGTGATACGAACGACATGACCGCCTCCCTCAGGATGAAGACAGAATAATAGACTCCGGCATTGTAGGGAAACCGTTCCCCCTTTTCAATCGTGCGCAAACCGCGCCCAATTCGGATAGGGCTTCTCCCGATAGAGCGCCTCCAGATCGACAGGAACAGGGAGCCCTGCGCCAGCCAGCAAGGTCGCGACCAGCCGCAACGGCAGCCCCACCACGCCAAGATAATCCCCCTGGACGGCTTCCACCAGCGCCCCGCCCTCGCCCTGGATGGAATACGCGCCCGCTTTCCCGAGCGATTCGCCGGTCGCCACATACCGCTCAAGACACGCTCCATCATCGCGCTTCATGCGCACAGTCGCCGTGGCCACCTCGACCAGATCGAGCGACCGGTTCACACAACAGAGCGCGACCGCTGTGTGCACCAGGTGATCCCGCCCGGCCAGCTTGGTCAACATGCCTCGCGCCTCCGACAGATCCACGGGCTTCCCCATCATCTGTCCATCGCACTCAATGACGGTATCGCTCCCCACTACCAGATGCTCAGGATGCTGCCGGGCAATCGAACGGGCCTTCTCCTGCGCAAAATGGCGGACATGCTGAAGAGGCGTGAGCCCTGGAAGCGGCTGTTCCTCGAATGCAGGCGCGTGACTTTCAAAGGGAATCCCCAGCAGCGCCAGCAGTTCACGGCGGCGCGGCGAGGTCGAGGCGAGAATCAGCTGCATCGCGACACAAGCGTCGTCACGGAATCGTCCGGATCCGGATCGATCTGGCCGGAAGAGGGCGCGGGGTCCAGCACCTGATTGGCGCGGTAGTCGGCGACAATCCGTTCGACATCGGCAACGGACGAGGCCCCGAACATCCGGGCGCGCAACGCGGCGGCATGCGCGAACCCCTTGCAATACCACCCCAGATGTTTCCGCATGCGGTGAAACTGCCCGGGGCCGCAGATCGCCTCATATTGCCTGGCGTGGTCGAGCAACAACCCGAACCGTTGATCGAGGACGATGGCCGGCGCTTCGATCCGGCCGGCGGGATCGCCCGCTTGAGCCAGCGCCCGGGCCTGTTCCTTCTCGCGGAAAAACCAGGGCGCGCCCAGCACCGCCCGGCCCACGAGCACTCCATCAACCTGCGCGGACCTCACCCGTTGCACGGTCTCATCCAGACTCTGAATATCTCCGTTCCCCAGCAACAACGTGCCGGTGCCTTTCACCAGTTGCGCGGCCTGGGCGATCGCCGACCAGTCGGCCTCTCCCCGATACATCTGTTGCAACGTCCGTCCATGCAGCGAAATGGCCGCCGGTCGCACCTCCAAGAGATCGGCAATCCAATGTTCGACAATGGCTCGCTCATACCCCAGACGCGTTTTCACCGAGAGCGGCAGCATCCGCCGCGGAACAGGCACGGAGCCTTGACGGCGTTCGTTGAGCGCCCGGATGGCGGCGATCCTCGCAGATTTGAATCCGGCCTGCTCCAGCGTCTGCCCGTTCGCCCAATCGTCCATGCCCCGCCGCGTCTCACGAAGAATCGCCAGGGCCACCTCCGGCGTCTTAATGAGCCCCGCACCAGACCCGGATGAAGCCACGCTTTTCGACGGGCATCCCATGTTGATATCGATCCCGTCAAACCCCAGCTCGCAGGCCGCATGAGCGGCTTGATAGAACAGGGCGGGATCCTTGCCGTAGAGTTGCGCCACGATCGGCCGTTCGATGTCACTGTAGATCAGCGTGCTCAGCAGAAATTCCGGACCACGGCAGATGTCATGGACATGGGTGAACTCCGTCATCGTGACATCAGGCTTCCCCTGCTGCGCGATGACACGCCGAAAGGTGGCGTCCGTCACCCCGTCCATGGGTGACAAGCCGATGATCGGCCGGGGCAATGTCGTCCAAAAACTCATGGCTGATGGCTCTCAACCGATGCGGGGGCTTCATTGGCCGACCGGTAGGCCTCGCGCAACTCGTTCGCTTCACGTTGCGCCATGGTCTCGACGTCCGGAGCAACCTCCCGCACAAATTCCAGAAACCGGTCGATCTTGATCTCGAAGAAATCGTACGACGTCGTCACGGGACGCGGTTCCCGAAACCAAAAGGCGACGAAGGTCTTGAGCGGCACGGCCCGTGCCGCCAACTCACGGCAGGTTCCGGGAAACATGGCCTCGATCTCGCCGCCCCACTGCACAATCTCATAGGGCAGATAACTCGATTGATACCACGTCAGTCCATCGGAACAGGCAGCCGGTGAGGTCCAGTCCGGCCCCGCCGGAGCCGCCTGGCCCGAGACGACGCGCGCATAGGCCTCATACGCCCGGCGCACACCTTCTTCCTCCGCATCCGACCAGACCTCCGTCACGCGATTGGCCCGCACTGGCCGGTTCGCATCGGCACAGACGTCGGCCTGCGCCGTGATCGGGAAGACGGTCCCATACCGGCGGGTGAACGATTCAAATTCCTCGACGATCAGCTCGATCGGCTTGGTATCGACTTCCAGCGCCAGCCCCTTGAGGTGCCTCAACCGCGAATCCGTCAGAATGCGATCCAACATCTCGAACAGCACCGGGGGAATCGGCGCGGCATGGGCGTCGGTCCACAACGGCAATCCCTGATCCTGTTCGGCCAGCGGCCGCAGGGGGCTCACCGTCATCGACTCATGCACCGACAGCCCTGCCACGTGAATCTCGACGACGCGCTCCAGCGGAAACTCCGCCAAGAATCGAACGAGAAATGCCGTCAGCGACAGACGCTGCCACGCCCGTGTATACCGATAGACCGTCCAAAGATGCCCGATATCCAGCACCAGTCCGCAAGCCGCCTGTTCGGTGACGTGGCGGAAAAACTCCGGGATCGACAGGGTGCCCGCCACAAAATAGGTGAGCGGCGGCAGTTCCAACAGGAACAACGGCGATTGCCCGCCAGGCAACCGGCACTCCCGATCGAAGATCGCCTGCACCGCCCGTATATTCCTCGCCACCACCGCCGCGCTCGCCGCCGTATAGAGCGGCGGGAGATAGGTGCCGAACGAATACCCTGCCATGTGTTTCGTGGCGCATTCATGGTTTGACCAGGCACTCTGAAGGATCTCCAGCTGGCCGGCCACCGCACAGGCCTCCTGCAGAAACAGCCGATCCCGCTCTGCTCCCGGCTGAGTCACCCATAACCCTTCGCCATGATACGTGAGGGAAATCTCTGTCTGGCTCCGGACTGCGGCCAAGGCGGTGGATGCCGCGTGGAACACTTCCAGATAAGCAGGAATGACTTGACGGCACCTGAGGGAGGCGAGCAAGCTAACGACGTCTGGGGAATACACATCGACGGAGAGTCCCAGCCCCTGCACGGGAACCTGATCGACACGTCGTTGATATTCATCGCGCAGGGAATTCACGGGGCCCCTTTCCTCACTCTTGTCCCTTGACAAAATTGAAACCTAGTGTATGCCTAGAAACGCTGCAATGACAAGGTGTTAAGCGTGGCAGGAACTCCCGGAATCGTCTGCTATACTTGCCCTACATCGCGACGGTTGGGACTGCTGATGGTGAACGACAAGGACCTGGCTGAGCGATGACGAATCAGGACGATCAACATACCAAAACACCGAACCCCTTATTAACCTTGGTAGCCCATATGATGACTCCAGGTGTCGTGCAAATTCCCGGTGATATCACAGTCACCGAGGCCGCGTCGCTGCTTGAGCAGGAACACATGCCCTGCCTGCTGGTAAAAGACACGGACACGCATTTCGGACTGATGACCCCGGCCGATATCGTCAAGAAAGTGGTCGCCCAGGGCCTCCACCCCGACGACATTGAAGTGCGCGCCATCATGTCACGGCCTGTTCAGTTTATCGAATACGACTGCCTAGCCGATGACGCCTCGACCTTGATGATGTCGTCCGGATCGCCTATTTTGATCGTGACCAAACAAGAACAGCCCGTCGGAGTCCTGACGGCACGCGACCTGATCCTCTCCCCCAAACGCTGCCATACCCGGGTGCCGGCTACCGTCAGCGTGCTGGAGGGAGACGCGCCGGGCGCCCAACATCAGGCCATCATCGTGCAGCTCAGCCATGTGGGCGCCATGGTCCAGTCCCCAACACTGCTCTTGCCGGGAACCACGGTCCTCGTGAGCTTCTCACTGCCCGAACTCCCGGCCCCCCTGACGATCACCGGCACCATTCTCGATGACAGTGAGACCGCCGGTCCCGGCAAGCGGGCGGCATCCACTATCCCCAGCGTGGATATCCAGTTCACCAATCTCTCCCCTGAAGACCAGTCTCGCATCAAAGCCTGGGTGCTGAAAAACTCGCCCAAATCGGCCGATCTGTCCTAACACGTTCCACGCCGCCATTTCCGTCGTAGCAAGTCTTGCGATCTTCTTTGACCGCCGGCCGGTCCACTGGTAGAATTTTTTCTCACGTGGAATTCCTCCGACTCACTAAAGGTGCAGACGATGGATACTCCGACCCAACCCCCGCAACACCGCCAACGGCCGATGCTCTCCAACGAAGATATTCTGGCGCAGATTCGCGCGCTGCTGGAGGGACCGGACGACGATCTCCAGGCCGCCATTATGAAAGAGCTCCTGAGCGGCTTCCTGCGGCTCCATGACGCCCATCTCGACCTCTTGGATCTCAAGATCGTCAACCGGGCCGTCAAGGAACTCCGCCATGCGTTTGGCGTCTTCCACAACTATCGCGACCGGCGGAAAGTCAGCATCTTCGGCTCAGCCCGCACGCCCTCGGACGATCCCAACTATCGCTTGGCCCATCAGTTCGCCGAGCAGGTCGTAACAGCCGGCTACATGGTCATTACCGGAGGCGCCGACGGCATCATGCGGGCCTCGCAGGAAGGCGCCGGGCGGGAAAATAGCTTCGGCGTGAACATCATGCTGCCGTTCGAACAGGGGGCGAACGCCACGATCGCCAACGATCCCAAATTGATTACCTTCAAATACTTTTTCACTCGCAAGCTGATGTTCCAGAAAGAAGCCAACGCCATCGCCCTCTTTCCCGGCGGCTTCGGCACCCACGATGAAGGATTTGAAATCCTCACCCTCGCGCAGACCGGCAAGAGCGATCCGCAACCGATCGTCTGCCTGCAAGCGCCCGGCTGCGACTATTGGGATGACTGGTCAGGTTTCATCGTCAAGCAACTCTTGAAACGAAAATTGATCAACGGAGAAGATCTCAGTCTCTTCAAGATCGTGGACTCGGCGGACGCGGCGGTCGAAGAAATCCAGGCCTTCTATCGGCGCTACCATTCGATTCGCTTCGTCGGCCGCCAACTGGCCATGCGGCTGACGTCACCGATCTCCGCGGAGCAACTCGATCACATTCAAGGCCAGTTCGCCGATCTCCTCATCGACGGACGCTTTGAATTGCGCGGCGCGCTGGAGGAGGAACTCGATGAGCCAACCCTGGCCACACTGCCGCGGCTGGTCTTCCCCTTCAATCGCCGCAGCGCGGGACGGCTGCGGCAGCTGATCGACCATCTGAATAGTCTCTAGCGCCCCTTTAGTCTGAGGCCTGAGCATGGTATGGTGGCTCCCACGTCCATGAGTGATTCGCCCCAGACCCGTCAATTCAGCAGTCCTCCGAGCAGGGTGCTCTATCACGCCGAATGCGCCGATGGATTCGGCGCCGCCTGGGCGATTTGGAAACAATATCCCGGCGCGAAATTCATTCCCGTCAAACACGGGAATCCTCCCCCTGACGATCTAAAAGACGAACACGTCGTCATCGTTGACTTCAGCTATTCCCGGCCCATCCTTGAAACGATGGCGGCCGAGGCCAAGGACCTCATCATCTTGGACCATCACATCACGGCTGAAAAAGCCTTGGCCGGCCTGCCGTACGCCTATTTCGACCTCAAGAAGTCCGGCGCGGTGCTGGGATGGGAATGGGCCCACGGCTCATCGGCTCCCTGGTTGCTGCAATACATCCAGGATAAGGATTTATGGAATTGGGCCCTGCCCGGCAGCCGTGAGATCAACGCCGCGATTGCGTCCTACCCGTTCGACTTCGAACGATGGAATGGATTCACCCAATCGGACCTTGAACAGGAAGGGCGGGCGATTCTTCGCTACGAGCAAGAACTCGTGGGGAAATTGGCGGCCCAGGCCGTGATGGTGGAATTCCAAGGCGCCGTCATTCCCGCGGTCCAGAGCGCCATTCTGACCACCCAGGTCGGCGAGCGGTTGTCACCGCACCACCCCTTTTGCCTCATCTGGCACGACCGGGACGGACGCCGCTACTTCAGCATGCGCTCCCGCGAAGACGGGACCGATGTGGGGACGATCGCAGCCTCGTTCGGCGGCGGCGGCCATACCCATGCCGCCGGTTTTTCGGTTCCCCTCAACGCCGACGGGTCTCTGCCGGCCAATCCCGTCTTGCCCAGACCCGTGCTCGATCGCCGCCGTTCACCATAGACCAGCTCCATGCTCCCGCTGCACGACGACAATCCTACGGAGCGCACTCCTTTCGTCACCATGTCGATCATCGCCGCCTGCGTGCTGGTATTCCTGTATCAAGCGTCTCTCCCATCCCACGGCGATGAAGCCTTCGTCTTTCAGTACGGCGCCATTCCCGCCGTTGTCTTCGGACAGGCCACGCTGCCCGGCGATATGGCGGCCCTTCCCGGCTTGCTGACGCTGCTCACCAGCATGTTTCTCCATGGCAGCTGGATGCATCTGTTCGGAAACATGCTCTACCTCTGGATCTTCGGCAATAATATCGAAGACATCATGGGCCATGTCCGCTTTGTCGTGTTCTATGTCGTCTGCGGAGTTCTGGCCGCCGTGAGCCATGCCCTGACCGATCCCTCATCCCAAATCCCGATGGTGGGGGCCAGTGGCGCCATCTCGGCTATTCTAGGCGCATATCTGTTGGTCTTCCCGCGCGCGCAGGTGCTGATTCTCATCCCACCCCCGTTCCTTCGAACCGCCTATGTGCCGGCGGTCGTGGTCCTGGGCGTCTGGTTTCTTGGCCAGCTCTTGAGCGGCGGGATGAGCCTTGGGACGAAGGGAGGAGGCATCGCGTTCTTCGCCCACATCGGAGGATTTGTCGCGGGGATGGCGCTGATCAGCCTCTTCAAACGACGAGAGGTCCCGCTGTTCTCGCAGAGCCGTCCCCATCGGTGGGATCGCTAAACACGAAGGAGCTTCTCGAACCGGCTTGCCCGTGTCGCCGCCTGTTCCGACTCCTCTGCCAGAAAGGTCACATGGCCCATTTTCCGGCCAGCCCTGGCCACCCGCTTCCCATAGAGGTGCAGCACCGCGCCCGGAGTGGCCAGGAGATCGTGACAGCCCTCACGGCTCGTCACGGCCTCCAGGTCCTGGCCGATTACATTCACCATGGCCGCCGGGCTCAAGAGCCGAACCTCCCCGAGCGGCAACCCGCAGAGCGCACGGACCTGTTGCTCAAATTGCGATACAGAGCAGGCATCAAGGGTGTAGTGCCCGGAGTTATGCGGACGAGGGGCAATTTCGTTAATGAGAAGCGCGCCATTCCGGGCGTGAAACAGCTCTACGCAAAACACACCGACCCCATTCAGCGCACGCACCGCCTGCATCACCAGATCGGCGGCCTGTTGTGACAGGACCTCCGAGATTCCGGCCGGCACGACCGACATCCGCAAGATTCCGCCCTCATGCCGGTTCTCCACGACAGGATAGACGCGCTGGTCACCGTCCTGCCCCCGCACAACAAGGACGGACAGCTCCCGCGCAAAATCCACCATCGACTCGACAATCCACCGTGCGCCACGAGGTACCATGCTGGTGAGCGCCTGCTCGACAGCCACCACATCAGACGCATGCCTGATCGCCCATTGGCCCTTGCCGTCATATCCGGAGGTGGCCGTCTTGCAGATGACCGCGCCCCCCAGTTCGGCCACCGCACCAGCAAGCTCGTGCGGCGCCTGAACCATCCGGAACGAAGGCACGGGAAATCCCTGAGCCCGAAGAAATTGCTTTTGTTCGATCCGGTCTTGAATCACCCGCAGAACCGCACCGGATGGCCGCACAGGAAGGGTCTCCGCCAGCTGATCGCAGAGGGCCGCCGGAACATTTTCCCATTCCAGCGTCACCGCGCTGACCGACTGGCTGAACTCGCGAGCCGTGGCAGGATCGGCGAAAGACGTGGTAAAGGAGCGATAGGCGGCGCGATGCGCGGGCGCATCGGAATCAGGATCCCAGACCGCCACCCGGTAGCCCAGGCGCAGAGCCGCCGCCGCAAACATGGCGCCAAGCTGCCCGCCACCGAGCACGCCCAGGGTGGCTCCGGGATAGAGCGGCGCGCCGGTCACGACGACTGGCTCATCCCATCTGCCTGAAGATTGCCGACACTCCGCCCTTGCGCTTCCGGAGAGTTCAACACGCTTTCCGTTTGCGCCTTGCGAAAGGCCTTCACCCGCTCGGCAATCCAGGGATACCGCCCCCCAAGAATTTGCGCCGCCAATAATCCGGCATTTTCCGCCCCGCCGATGGCGACGGTGGCAACCGGAATCCCCTTCGGCATTTGCACGATGGACAGAAGCGAGTCGAGCCCCCGAAGATTTTCCGTCGGAATGGGCACGCCGATAATCGGCAAGTGTGTCTTGGAGGCCAGCATGCCGGGCAAATGCGCCGCCCCTCCAGCCCCGGCGATAATCACTTCAATGCCCCTGCCCGGAGCCGTTTCCGCATATTCAAAGAGCCGGTCAGGGGTCCGATGGGCCGACACCACCAACAATTCATAGGGGATATCCAGATCGGACAGCAGCGCCCCGGCTTTTTCCAAGATGGGAAAGTCCGACTTGCTGCCCCCTAAAATACCGATCACCGGCCGATTCCCCCGCTTCGCGCGCGGCGCCGTCCGGCGAGACGATTGTCCTGTTCCACTCATGAAAGCACCACCCTTGTTCGCTCCCAATTAACCGCCATTCCGTGTGTTTCCACCCCACGCGCCACCTTAGCGATTCTCTCCCCATGGGTCAAGGTGACGCCGGAGCCGCTCTGTCCGCTTGTTATTTCACCACTTCAAATTGACCCACGCCCTGCCTTTCTTTTATGATGAGCGAGTGATCGTTTCCTGGCCTCTCACGTAAGGGATCACCGTTGTGGCTCGCCCTGGCGTAGATCTCAAAAACACCATCCATTCACTCACCCGAAAGGACAGCGGGCTGAGCGAGATCGCCGTCGATGACCTGGCCACATCGACCCAGCTCCAATCGTGGGAATCCGTTCAGATCCCTGAGCGATTGAAATTTTCCTCCCGTCTCGCAATTAAACTGGTTGTCCTCTTTCTGCTGATTATCGCGTTCCTCCCCTGGACGCAGACCATCACCGTCACCGGCCAGCTCTCGGCCTATTCACCCTACGAACGCCCGCAAGATATCGAAGCGCAAATTACGGGACGCATCCAAAAGTGGCATGTCTTTGAAGGCGTGCGCGTGAAAAAGGGCGACCTCATTGTCGAATTGGAAGACTACGACCCCAACTTCATGGCCCCCGATTTGCTGTCTTTCCTCGATCAACGGAAGAAGGCATTGGAACAGACACGCCGGGCCGCCCTCGCGCGCGCCGAGCAACTCGATAAACGCATCGCGGAAATGCAGAATCTCGTGAAAGCCGCCGTGCCCTCGGCTCAAGCCCGGGTGGTGGAGGCTGAAAACAAGGTCCGTGAGGCCTATCAAAAGGTGGAGTCCGCGAGAATTGCCATGGCCACCGCGGAACTCAACGTCAATCGCCATAAGCAGCTGGCGGAACAGGGCCTGGTCTCCCAGCGAGAACTGGAATTGAGCATTCAAGGGGCCATCGCGACCCAAGCGGACTTCCAGGGCGCTCAGGCCAATGTCAAAGCCGCCGAGCAGGGCATGAAAGCGCTGAGCTTCGGCCGCGATCAAGTCAACGCGGAAGTGCTGCAACGCCTCCTCGACGCGGAAGCGGCACGCGATTCGTCGGTCGCCGAAGCCGCCAAAGCAACCGATCAACTGGCGGAGGTCTCGCTCAGACTGTCGAATGCCACCCAACGGCGCATCGCCAGCAAAATCTTGGCCCCCATCGACGGCACGGTCGTGAAGATGGCCGAAGCCGGAGCCGGCGAAACCGTCCGCCAAGGCGACAAGATCGTGCGCCTCTCCCCGAATAGCCTCGATAAAGCCATCGAGATGACGGCGGACGGCATCGACGCACCGCTGCTCAACGTGGGCCGCAAGGTCAAAATCCTGTTCTACGGCATCCCGGCCATTCCGTTGCCGGCCTGGCCGGAATTGATGTCCGGCACCTACACCGGCGTCATCAAGGTGATCGACCAGGTGGACGACGGCAAGGGCAATTTCCGCTTCTGGGTGGTCCCTGATCCCGAGGATCGCCCCTGGCCGGAGCAAAGCCATGTGCGGCAAGGCACCAAAGCCATGGGCTGGGTGATCCTGAATCGCGTTCCGCTCTGGTACGAGCTCTGGCGGCGCTTTAATCTCTTCCCGCCGGACTATCAAGAACGTCCACCCAGCTTGATCGACACTCTCTTGCCGAAAGCGGGACGAGGTGCGAAGTAATCGCCTCCGGTCTGCCGCTCATCGTCCCTGCATCATCTTCACACTGACCGATCTACTCTATCTGCCGGCACTTCGGCCTATGGCACATGACTCTCTATCCCTGGAGCAAAAGGAGTACGCATGATGACCCTCTTGAGATTGAGCCTGACCCTAAGTCTGCTCTCACTCTGCGCTTTCACGAATCCATCTCCCGCCTCCGCCGAAGGGGAGGCCTCCAAGGGACTTCCCGCCATCCCCTTGAGTCTCAACGAAATCCATGCCTGGATCGACCGCGCACATCCGCTGTTGAAAGGGGCCGGCACCGAGAAAATCATGGCCCGCGGGAAAATGCTCAAAGCGCTTGGGGCGTTTGAGCCAGTCCTCATCAATGACACCGAGGTGGAACGGTTCATCTCAAAAGACAAACTCAATACCCAAACCGTCGGCTTCAACGACACCTTGATCGAAGCGCGGGATCCGATGGGGTTCCGCTACAGCGCGGGCGTGCGCCAGGCCATCGGCGACGCCAAGATTCCCGACCTCTCCTTCGGCAATGGCAGCCAGCAAGTGATCTTGGGCGGCTTCTTTCCGCTGCTCAAAGGCTTGATGGTCAATCCTGAGAAGGCCGAATTACAGCGCTCGGAACTGGCCGATCCGCGAGCGGACGTGCGCATCGCGCAGACCCGCCAGGACCTCTTTCTCGCCGCCGCCACCCAGTTTTGGGATTGGGTCGCCGCCGTGCGGTATGTCGAGATGCAGCGCAAAGCCCTGAAGGTCGCGGAAGACCGGTTTAAACAGGTGGAGGGGCGGTCCAAAGCCGGGGCCGTGGCCCCGCTGGACGTTGTCGAAGCGAATCAGGAAGTCCAGCGCCGGCGCGAGGTGGCCATCGCCGCCCAACGCCAGGTCGAACAGGAACAGTTCAAGCTCTCCATGTTCCTCTGGGAAAACAATGCGCCGACGCTGCCTACCATCGACCGCGCGCCGGACTTCCCAGCGCAGATACTCACGCCCTCGCCATCTCCCGACACCGTCCAGGCGCACAAACTCCAAGCCAAGGCGGACCGCCCGGAAATCAAAGAAATCAGCATTGAAGCGAAGCTCAACGACATCGACCTCGAACTCGCCAAAAACAACCTGCTGCCCAGCCTCGATGCCGAAGCGGCGCCGGCCCGCGCGCCCGAGAAATTCGTCCTGGGACTCGGCTACCGGTTTGGGCTGGAATTGAAAATTCCGCTGCTCCAGCGCAAGAGCCGGGGCGAGGTGCTGGAAGCCCAAGGCAAAGCCGACCGGTTTGTCATGGTGCAAAAATTTCGCGAGCAGCAGGTGGCGATCGACGTCGATAACGCCCTCTCCGCCATCGACCGCGCCAAGGAGCGGATGGACGCCGCCATGCATTCCCTGCGCTTGGCGAAAACCCTGGAAGAAGGCGAACGGTTCCGCTTCAGCCTGGGCGCCACCAGCATTTTGTTCGTCAATCTCCGCGAGCGGAATTCCGTGGATTCGGAAGCGCAGGTGATCCGCGCCAAAGCCGACTATCAGAAAGCCCTGGCCCTGTACCAATGGGCCATTGGCGCCTGGGCGGTGAACATGCCCAGCGCCACGCCGGTCAACTACCGGGCCCGTGACTAAGTCACGGCAGAACGTGGCATTTCCGGCAAAGATTTGCTAGGGTGGCAGCATCGGTGGCGATACGGAGCACCGCCTTTCGCCGCGCCACGGCGTGCCGGTTTCGCGCGAGGATCTAGACGACATGGCGCAAAGCCATTCCGACAACCAGCCGAACCTCTTTCAAGCCATGCTGGGGCACCTGGGGCTCCTGTTCCGGCTGGAACGGCGCATCCTCGCCCTCATTTTCTCCTACTCGCTGGCCATCGGGCTCTTCTCCCTCATCGTGCCGCTGACCGTCCAGGAACTGGTCAACACCTTTGCCTTTGCCATTCAGCCCATTACGATCGTGACCCTGTCCGGCATCATGATCACCGGCTTGGCCTTCGTGGGCGCCTTCAAAACGCTCCAGTACTATGCCGTGGAAGTGCTGGAGCGGCGGATTTTCGCCCGCATCACGATCGCCATGACCCAGCAACTGCCCCAAATGCAGTTTTACGGGTTCAAGCCCCGGTTCGCCAACTACTTCCTGGAAACGGTCCTCATCCAGCGAGCGCTCTCCGTCCTGCTCGTGGATTTGATCAATGTCGTGGTCGGCGGCGCGGTCGGCATGTCGATCCTCGTCTTCTATCACCCGTATTTTCTGCTCTTCAACATCCTGCTGCTCGTCGGATTCAACATCGTCTTTTTCCTCATGTCCCACGGGGGGCTGCGCACCACCATCGACGTGTCCCATGCGAAATACAATACGCTGCATTGGATACAAGAAATCTCCTACAACCTGCTGCACTTCAAAGCCACCGACAGCCAGCCGCTCCTGATGCAGAAATCCGACCGGCTGGTCGAGACCTATGTGCAGGCCCGGCGCGCGCGGTTCACGATTCTGGCCCGCCAATACCTGAGCGCTGTGGGCTGGCAAGCCATCGTCCACGGCGGATTGATCGCCACGGCCGGCTGGCTCATTTCCATCGGCCAATTGACGATCGGCCAATTGGTGGCCGCCGAAGTGGTGGTCAGCGGCTTGTTGACCAACTTCGACGCGGTCGTGAAACGGATGGGGCACGTCTACTACTTCATGACCGGCCTTGCGGAGCTGGACGCCTTTTTCTCGCATCCCAAGGACCAGGTTTCCGCGGAACTGTCGGCCCCGCTGCCGGACCCGGCGATCCATGGCATCCGGCTCACCTGTAAAGGCCTGGCCATGGCCCATCCCGGTGTCCCTCCTATCTTTGAACACTTCGATCTGGAGGCCACTCCCGGAGAAAAAATCGGGATCTATGCCAGCACCACCCTCGCGAAAACCGCTCTGGCCCGCGTGCTGGCCGGACTCGAACCCCCCACCCATGGCGTCATCCGCTATAACGGGGTCGATCTCCGCCATCTGGACCCCTTGGCCATCAATCGCTGCCGGGGATTCATTCTCGACTCCCAACTCTCCCTCTTTGAGGGCACGATCGAAGAAAACATTGTCCTCGGCCGACCCTACGTTCCCTATGCCGATGTGCGGTGGGCGCTGCGCTTCACCGAGTTGGAAGAAGAGATCGATGCCATGCCGCAGGGCATCAAAACCCATATCCGGGCTCCCGGGAAAATCCTGGCTCCGACCCACATCATGCGAATTCTCCTGGCCCGCGCCATTCTCGCCAAGCCGCAGATCTTGATTTTTGACGGCATCCTGCACGCGCTCCAACCGGCCCTGCGGGAAACCCTCATTCGGCGCCTCTGTTCAAAAGATGAATCCTGGTCGGTGGTGTTCGTTTCGAACGATCCCAACCTCACCCCGCACGTCGATCGCCGTCTCATTCTTGAGTGATAAGGACACTGCCGTGGGACTGCTCAACCATCTACCGATTCCCAAACCCCGCGGCTCCCAGCTCTTCATCAGCCTGCTGATTGCCGCGCTCGGCTGGTACAGCGGCCAGGCCCTGAGCCAGGTCGACCAAGACTTGCGCATCATGTACACGGAATACACCCTGGGCGCCGCCGACCTGGCCCACATCTCAGCCGATACGATGCGGTACCGCAATACCATCATTCGTGCGCTGGAGGCCGACAGCCAGAAAGATTTTGAGCGCATCACCGAGTCGCTCCCGACCCAGCGAGCCAAGATTCAGCACGCCATCGACCGGTATGCCGCCGCCGGATTGCGCGTGTCGCGCAGCGGACGGAGCGAACCCGAAGACATCGAAGCGGTCCGAAGGAGCCTCGATCAATACTTCTCCGTCGCCAGCACCACCATCCAGCTCTTAACGCAAGAATGGACGGTCGCCTCCCCCGCGGAGCGAGAGGCCCTGAGGAGAAAAGCCGAGGAGCATGCCTCGGACAATGCGGG
This sequence comes from Nitrospira sp., assembly GCA_035968315.1. NCBI lineage: Bacteria > Pseudomonadati > Nitrospirota > Nitrospiria > Nitrospirales > Nitrospiraceae > Nitrospira > Nitrospira sp. The sequence continues at coordinate 364,730 of JAVYIN010000007.1, read as the reverse complement.
GCCGAAAATGATCCAGGTCAGCCTGGCGCTCGACCGGCTCTTGGATACCGTCGCCGAGGTGGCGAAAGACATGCGCGATGAGGGAACCAGGACGATCCAAACCAGCAGTGAACTGCTGGTGGGGGGAAGTTTCTGTATCGCCTTTCTGAACCTCTTCCTTGGACGACGCAGGCGTGACGACGAGGAACCAGCGGCCACTCATCAGCCGGCCATCACCGATGCCGGCACGCTAGGGGATTCGTCGGCTCCGCCGCCCCCTGCTCTCCCGAGCGACGCCCGCTAACTCGCCGCCCTGCCGACCGCCCGAAACAGGTGCATTCGCTCCTCATCCGTCAGCACGTTCCATCGTCCGACCCCAAGCCCCTCGATGCCGATGTGCATGATCCGCACACGATGCAGGCCCGTCACACGATATCCCAGCGCCTGGCACATGCGGCGGATCTGACGATTGCGGCCCTCCGTCAGCACGATCCGGAACCGGTTCGCCCGCACACGCTCCATACGGCAAGGCTTGGTCATACTCCCCAGCACCATTACTCCGGCGGCCATCTGCGTCAAAAACGCGTCATCGAACGGATGATCGACCTCCACGACATATTCCCGCTCGTGGCCAAACTCGGTCCGCAAAATCTCATTGACGATATTCCCGTCGTTCGTGAGCAAGATGAGACCGGACGAATCCTTGTCCAACCGGCCAATGGGGAAGATGCGCTCGGGATGCCCGATTTCTGCGATGATATTGCGCGGCACGTGCGGTTCGCTCGTCGTCGTCACGCCGACCGGCTTGTGATACTTGATGTAGGTGAAGGCCTGCCCCCATGGGATGACGGTGCCGTCACGAGCAATCACATCGGCCTGGCTCACCTGGTCGCCCAGCTTGGCCGTCCGCCCATTGATCGTCACCCGCCCGGATTCGATGAGGGCATCGGCCTCACGGCGCGAACAAATCCCATGCTGGGTGAAAAATTTGTTGATCCGGATGGATGGAGAGGCTGGAGGCGCGTGGTCAGATTCGCGCGACATGGTCACACGGCTAATGGACGCGGCGGCCGGCCTTGATCCGGCCCAGCATGCGGTAAATCAACCGGGCGATCGAAAACTGCGGGGCCACGAACCCGTCGATCGGCGCAATTTCGCTGATGTCCATCCCCACAATACCGGGGCCATTGGCCAGCGCCGTGATCAGGTGCAGCGTATCGTACCAGCCCAGGCCACCCGGCTCCGGCGTGCCCAGCGCGGGAATGATGGACGCATCCAAGCCGTCGCAATCGAACGTCAGATACACCGGCCCCTTGCAGGCCGCCACCACCTCGGGAACCCAGCGCGAGGCCTTGCCTTCATAGGGCCCGGACGGATCGAGGATCGAGGCGGCAAAGAAAGTCGCGATGCGATCCGTCGATTTGATCCGTTGCACCTCTTCCTGGCAAATCGACCGGATGCCCACCTGCACCAGCGGGTGTCCGTCATCGACGACCCGCGCCATCACGCTGGCATGGCTGAAGGGATTGCCTTCGTAGGCCTGGCGCAAATCGCCGTGCGCATCGATTTGCACCACACAGAGATCCGGATAGCGTTTCGCATGCGCTCTAATCGCCCCCAACGCCCCGGTATGCTCCCCCGTCAGCGTCACGAGCAACCGGCCGGTGCCCACATGGGGCGCGACAAAGGCTTCGATGGCATCCACGGCGGCGCCATCGACCTGCCCCTTGAGATCGAGCGGCGTCGCGGTCGCGATGCCCTTCCATTCTCGAAAGGGTTCGTAGCCAAGCTGCTCGTCGTAAAACTCGACCTGATGCGAGGCTTCAATAATGGCGGACGGGCCGCGATCCGACCCAAGAATATAACTGGAGGTATGCTCGTAGGGCGCGGGCAGGACATAGACCCCCGCTTGGCCGGGATGGCACCAGGGCTCATCGATCCCGAGAAAATTACCCTCCGCCCCTTCCCAACCCGATGGCAGCGCCACAGACAATCCTTTAGGCTGACAATTCGACCGGCGGATGAAGGGCCGCTCGGCCAGGCACGGACTAGCGCCGCTCCCGCTTCGGCAGATTTTCTGATGGGATAAAGACCGCCAGCGCGACCACCGTCGTCCACTTGCCGGCCTTGCCGACGGCGGACTGGGTGATGTTGAGCGTCCGCACGATCTGCCCGCCCATTTTGAACACTTGTTCGCGCTCTTTCCACGCGCTGTTCGGATCGAATTCAACCCCCAAGGTCGTTGCCAGCATCTGGGCGGCCAGGTCCTCGGTATATTCGCCCGTTTCCTCATCCGTTTCGCCGTGCGCATGGTGCTCGGACAGATACCCGTAGGTATCCCGGTCCGTGGGAATCGCCAGCCCAATGGAGGCTGACACGAGGCGGTTGCGCTCGTTCGTTTCCGAACGTGCCATCACGCAAAACGTGATTTCACCGGGGTTCAAGAGCTTTTCACCGCGCTTCCGCGGGACAATCTTGCAATTCGGCGGCAGAATGGACGACACCGTCACCAGGTTGCAATACGCCACGCCGGCGCTGCGGAGGGCCTGCTCAAAGGAAGCGAGCTTCTCTTTGTGGACCCCTACCCCTCGTGTCAGAAACATATGTGTAGGTACCATCGTTCTCTTCTCCCTTGGCTACGCCCACAAACCGCCGTTCACCGCGCCGACCATGCACGCATCGGGCCGCTGTTGTACCAAGATTGGCCTGGGTTCGCAATATCCTCAGCGGTTTTTTTACGCTACCCTCCGGCCGGCTCCTTGAGATTCAGGACCAGCAACCGGGGCTCGGTCATATCTTCAATCGCCGCCCGCACCCCTTCCCGCCCCAGCCCGGAATCCTTCACCCCACCATAGGGCATGTGATCGGCACGGAACGTGGGAATTTCGTTGGCCAGGACGCCCCCGACCTCCAGATGGCGAAAGGCGTGGAAGATCTTATTGATGTCCTGTGTGAAAATGCCCGCCTGGAGCCCGTAATCGGAGCGATTCAGCTCCGCAATGGCATCGTTCAGCTGCCGGTAGGACGACACCGTCACAACCGGCCCAAACACTTCCTGGCAGGACACCTTCATCTCCGGCTTCACATTGGTCAAGACCGTCGCTTCCAGCACCGAGCCCCGGCGCTTCCCTCCCAGCAAGACCCTGGCGCCTTGAGCCACGGCTTCTTCAATCCATCCTTCGACCCGCTGCGTCGCCGCCTCATTGATCAACGGCCCCACGACCGTCGTCTCGTCCGTGGGATCTCCGGCCTTCACTCGCGCCACTTGCAGCAGCAACTTCGTCGAAAAGGCGTCGGCCACCGAGTGGTGAACCAGAATACGCTGCACCGAAATACAGGTCTGCCCCGCATAGCCAAATCCGCCCGCCGCGCAGCGTTGCGCCGCGAGGTCGAGATCCGCGTCCGGCTCGATGATCACGCCGGCGTTCCCGCCCAGCTCGAGCGTCACTTTTTTCTTCCCGCACCTGGCCTTCAACATCCACCCCACCGCCGCGCTGCCGGTAAAACTCAGCAGCTTGAACCGGGGATCGATCACCAGCCGTTCGGCGACCGCATTGTCGCAGGGCAGCACGTTGAGGCCGCCGGGCGGCACACCGGCCGCCAGCGCCACCTCACCCAGTAGCAGCGCTGTCAGCGGCGTCTGGGGGGCGGGCTTGATGAGGATCGGATTGCCGGCCGCCAGCGCCGGAGCTACCTTGTGCGCCACGAGATTCAGCGGGAAATTGAACGGAGTGATCCCGAGAACCGGCCCGATGGGGAACCGGCGCAACATGCCCAGAAATGACTCGGTGTTCGGAGTCCAATCCAGCGGCACCACTTCGCCGGGAATGCGCTTCGCCTCTTCCGCCGCGACGGTAAAGGTTTGAATGGAGCGGCTGACTTCACGCTTGGCATCGGCAATGGGTTTGCCCGCTTCAGCCGTGATGGTCTGCGCGAACTCGTCGCGCCGTTTATAGATCAGCGCCGCGATCTCTTGCAACATATTGTAGCGGGCATGGGATGACAACTTGCCCATGATAGGCGCGGCGGCGGCGGACGAGGCCATCGCCGCTTCGGCATCGGCCTCTCCGGCCTGGCACACCTCCGCGATCAGCTGTCCGTTGAACGGATTCGTGACCCGCGCTGTCGTTGCGCCGGGCGTCCATTCGCCATTGACAAGAAAAGGTCGTGGCCCCTGCAAGACCGGCTAGCTCCCTACGACGAGGCAGGCATGGCGGCGGATTCGGCCGCATCGGACGCTTGCTGCGCGGCGACCGCCTTGGCAATCAGCTCTTCGGTCCCCCAATCGCGCACCGCCTCCAGCGTGAACGCTTCATAGGTGGACACACCGTGGCACCCCGGGCAATCGGGCATCGGTACCCGGCGATAAAAGACTTCGCCCAGACATGACATGCACACGAAAAAATCAGCCGAACCTTCCCGCTGAGGCACAGACCAGAATGATTGTGTAGACGCCATAGTTACTCCTATATGAGCCCGTATAAATTGCCCCCGAGCCTCAGGAAACACTTGCCTGGCCGCACACTGACCCCATCCTGAAACGGCTACGGCTTATTGGCCAGCAGCCGATCGATCTCTTCGGCAAACAGCTCGAACGGGAACGCGCCGGGAATCGCAATGGCCGGCTCCTTCTCCGTCGGTTCGATGGCCGTCCGCATGAGAATAAACCCGGGCGTGCCATGAAAGCCCCAGCGATTCGCCTCGTCCCGGTCCGCGAAGATCGAGGCCAGGGACGCCTTGTCTTTCATGCAACGCTCAAACGCCGGCAGATTCAACCCGATGGCGGTGGCATGGCGCAGAATCACCGCTTGATCCAGCCGCCCCCCCTCCGCGAACAGCCGATCGTGCATCGCCCAATACTTCCCTTGCCCACCGGCACAACGGGCCGCCACCGCCGCCTCGACGCCAGGCCCTTGATCGGCCCGGGGATAGTCGCGGTAGATAAATTTGACCTTCCCGGTCTCGACGTAGCGCGCCTGAATCTTCGGCCAGGTCTCCTGGAAAAACTTCAGGCAATAGCCACAGGTAAAGTCCGAATACTCAATCAGCGTTACCGGGGCCTTGGCTTGCCCCCTGACCCGGCCATCGGACTCCCCCGCCTCCTTGGCGCCAACCGACGGTGACCAGGCGAGCACCCCGAGCAAGAGCCATGCAGCCGTTCGACCGCCGAACCGGCTCATGCGGTCCGCTTGCCGGCTGCGCGCCGGCGCTCCAGCAGCCCCATCATCAGCAACGGCCAGACAATCGTGGCATCGCTCAACACTTCGGCAAACCGGCCGCCCTCAGCGGGAGGCACAAACTTGCCCCAGGAAATCCCTTCTTGATAGGTGCAGCCGCTCAACCCGCCCCAGTAGTCCGGCTCCGGACAAATCCGCACGCCGTACTGAAACCGCGGCGGCTGAACATCCATGCCCAACCGATGGTTGCTGATCTCAACATAGGGGCCGACCTGCTGCGCCCAATTGCGCGGCACGCCGCCACCGATCGTAAAGATCCCGAGCTTCTTGGCGGACAACATGCGCCCGGCATAGCTATTCAGATCGAGATACGGGTTAAAGGACGGATACGCATGATGCAGGTCCTGCAACAACCCCAGATCGCCCCCCTGCTTATGCTTCGGACGCGTCTGATCAATCACCCGGCCCATGGCCCAGGTCCCGACATCGAGCCCCATCTCCGAATCGGTGAAGGCCGGAATGTAGACCGGCACATTCTTAAGATAGGCGCTTTTCAAAATCCCGGCGCCGTCGAATTCTTCCGCCAGCGTCTTGCCCAGTTCGCGCGTGAGCATTTCCGAGGACAGCATCGTCGCCGGATCGACCCGCTTCATCGTCTGCGAGACGACCTGCTCGACATAATTGAGGTTCGTCTCCATCTCCAGCGTGTCGTAGACGCGGTTATAGCCCTTCTTGAACAGCTCCTCATCGGACATCGACGGCTTCACACGATAGTGCGTCTTGCCAACCGATTCGCTCAAGCCATGCGCGATCAGCGCGCCGGTGGAGACCACACAATGCACCATGCCCATATCGATCATCGTGCTGACGATCTTCCCCATCTTGGCAATCGTCATGGCGCCGGACAGCGTCATGACCACCTTGCAATCACGGTCATCGAACATCGCCGACAGCACCTCGTAGGCCTCGCCCAATCGGCGGCCGCCGAACGCCGTCTTCCCCATCGCTACGAGCAGCTCGTCAAACGACCCGATTTTCTCCGGATCCAGCGGCTCCAGCGCTTCTAAGCCGTCCTTCGCCCCGTCATGAAATTCGCGTGCACCCATCCCGTATCCCCTTTAAAAATCATTGTGAAAGCGCATTCTTTATACACAACCGTTACTAAAGGCGTCAATGAAGCGAGGGACGCTGAACGTAGCGCGACACGGCAACTGCCGCGCGGCATGGACGAATTGTTTCGCTCACGCCGCTGACCCTATGACGCTTGGCTAAGAGATCAGGCGCTTCAGGATTTCGTGTGGGTGCGTGAACAAGGGAGTCCGTTCGGATTGACACCAACATTCCCATAGGTACCCCTCCTTCGTAAGGAGGGGCAAGGGGAGGTCGAATCCTGAGAATGGCGGCACGAAGCCGCGCTTCGGGAACAGCGCCCGCATGCGGGAATTCTCATTGCCAACCGCCCCCCTCCGCACGTCCTGCGGCTCAGGAAAGTAACGGTCTCGCGCGTCAGGCCGCGGGAAGAACTTCCTCCGGCTGATACCGGCTGCTATAATACCTTCCATGCGACACTGGCGATTATCTCCCCTGCGCGGCTCACTGATCTCGTGCGGAATGTGCCTCCTCGTGCTCTGTGTCGTGCCCTATCTACTCGATATGGCCAGTTGTGAAGAAGCCTCTGCCTCGATGGCGCATCAACCAGCCTTGTTGGCTGGAGAGAATGACGACGCCTCTGAAGACGCCACCGCGCTCGTTACCTACGATAACCACGCCACGAATATCATCCTGCTTTTGGATAATGCAGAAAATTCGTGGCCGCTTTTCGATTTCGTTCCGCTCACACCTCCCAATTACCTTGCCGTCGTTTCGCTGACTTCCAGACCACCACCCTGCTCCTAATCCGTCTCTCTCTCTTCAACCCAGTAGTCACCAGGCCGCAACGAACTGTGCTGCCACGAATGCATGATCCATTGTTTCTACACGCCATTGCGCATGGTAGGGCCACAGGAGGACCTCGCATGGGAGCAAAGATTCTGGTCATCGAAGATGGGGCCGATAGCTGGCAATTGCTCAGTTCGATTTTACGCGCACACCAGTATCAGCCTCTATGGGCGGCAGACGGAGTTCAGGCCCTGAGCGAGGCCCGGAAGCACCAGCCCGACGCCATTCTCTTGGATCTGGGCCTGCCGGGAGGAGACGGGTTTCTCATTCTCCAGCGGCTGAAGAGCAACCAACTGCTCCAGGCCATTCCGGTAATTATCGTGACCGCGCGCGATCGTGAGATGGCGGAGCACAAGGCACGGCGGTACGGAGCCGCCGCCTTCCTCCCCAAGCCCGTGAAGGCGGACACATTGATCGCAGCGATCCGCGGCGTGCTCGGCCAACACACGGGAGAGAGCTCCCCCCACGACAGCATGGCCTGGGTCGCCATGCGGAAGAACCAACGGATCGAGGGATCGATGCCGATAAGGTATAGCGGGACCATGATTGCCGGGGAAGGAACGATCACCGATCTTTCACTGAGCGGGAGCCGCATCGCCGGGAATGTGCCGGTTTTAGCCGGAATGGTCCTCACCCTGCAGCTATTTGTGCCGGGGGACCCGGAGCCGGTGCTCATCGATCGCGCGACCGTGCAATGGGCCAAAGAGTCCGCCTTCGGGGTAGACTTCGGTGCACTCCCGCCGAAAACGGCTGCACGAATCGCACAGGCCATCTCCACGCTCATCACGATGCAGCGCGACTCATCCCGCCAGAAATAAGAGAACGTTACAGCTCGAGCGAGAAACGACTAGCGTCTTTGACCTTGGCCATCATGGCAGGGGCAACTGTCCCAGCTTCCGTTCCAACCAGGGCTCGACCAGACATCCGAGGCCTTGAGCATTAACGACGGACGCTGCCATGCGGTCATGCAGAATGAGGAAGGGAGCACCAGATGGGAGCGAGATACTTTCAGAAGCTGGGGAAAGGTGGTGGTCCCAACGGGATTTGAACCCGTGTTTAAGCCTTGAGAGGGCTCCGTCCTAGGCCAGGCTAGACGATGGGACCATCCGAATCATCATGAGCATTCGCCGCGAGCGGCGAGGCTCCATACGGGCGTGCAGAACGGAGGAACGGTAGCATAGGCTCTTTCAGGTTTGCAAACACCCGTGCCTAAAAGATGCGGGGGCTCTCTCCTCGGTGCCGCTCTTGACAGGCCAGGCGCTCAAGGCCTAGCTTCAGCGTGAGCCTGACGCACGACGAACAGCCTCAGGCTGACGCCATCGCAATCGATACGCCCATCATTGAGGAGGATCATGGCAGAGTTTCTCGGACAGCCCCATCCCGGCATGGCCGCGCCACAAGGGGGCCGCCCCGCTCCGGCCGCCCCGCTAGGATTGGAGCTGCTTATCGGATCGAATATTTTTCGCAACACCAACGGTGTGATCAAGATCCAGGGGAAAGAACAGTTGTTCCTGGAATCGAAACCGGAGCACGGCCTCCTCCTCGTCACCCTTGACCTCTATAGCGAGGCCGGCGTGCATGTCGGCCATGTGCGGCGCAACGTGCTGGTCCTGAATCGCACGGAACAATTTGCCATCGACATCCATCGCACCGACGGCTCCACGCCGTCCGACCTGCCGTCCGTCATCGTCACGGACCGCCTCTCCGGCCAGACCGTGCTTGAAGCCCGCGCGGTTGCCGAGAAGAAAGTGCAGATCCTGACCGGAAAGTTCTATTCCCACAAAGGCATGCTGGTGGACATCACCCCGCACTACTGCCGCATCGGTTCCGGCACAACCCTCTTCGGAGACGTGAGCGAAAACAAGGGCAGCGCCATCGTGCTGGGCTAGCCATTCACGCCTCACCGGCCCATCGCGAAAGTGGAAGAATCCTTTGCCAAATCCCATTCCTCCCATAAAATGACGCCATGTCGGACATTGCCAAACCCAGCGTGCAAGCGTTCCTGGTCTGCGATCAGGTCATCGAGGACAGCCTCACGAAGAAAAAAAGCCTGATCGGGCTCTTCACCCATTTACAGGCCGGCGCGTTCCCCTTCCAGCATAATCAAATGGGGCTCTATTTCTGCCTCACCGATGCCGAGGGCACCTATCACTTCGACATCGACCTGGTCTATCTCAATACGGAGCAATTGGTCTGCCGCGCGAACCTGCCGAATATTGCGATCGCAGACCGGCTCCAGATTTCCGACTTCGGCATCAATATCCCGTCGCTGATCTTCCCCGCTCCCGGCCGCTACGAATTCCGCCTGCGGATGGAAGGCCACCTCATCGCACAAAAAGACTTTCATGTGATTCAGATGGCCTCCGCCCAGCCTCGAGAATCCTCCGAACCCCACGCCTAACAGAATGCTAGGCACCCGCCTTCCCGCTTCTCGCTGAAGCCCGACTGTGGTACAACTACGCCGCAACCTGGCAAACCCGTTCACCTCAGCGACCGGCAAGAGATTGCACCGATGACCGATCCGACTCCAACCGCACCGTCAGATTTTATCCGCGACCTCGTATCCGCGGACCGTGCGGCCGGCAAACATGCCGGGCGCGTGGTCACCCGCTTCCCCCCGGAACCGAACGGCTACCTGCACATCGGCCATGCCAAATCCATTTGCCTGAATTTTGGCATCGCCAAGGAACATCCCGGCGGCATCTGCCACCTCCGGTTCGACGACACCAACCCCACCACCGAAGATCCGGAATACGTCGAGGCCATTCAAGACGACGTGCACTGGCTGGGCTTCGACTGGCAGGGGAAAATGTTTTTCGCCTCCGATTATTTCGAGCAACTCTACGGCTTCGCCGTCGTCCTGATTCAAAAGGGCAAGGCCTATGTCGATAGCCTGACCGCGGAGCACATGCGCGAATATCGTGGCACGCTGACGGAGCCCGGCACGAACAGCCCCTATAGAACCCGCACCGTCGAAGACAATCTCGATCTGTTCCGGCGCATGCGCGCCGGCGAATTCCCGGATGGCACGCATGTGCTGCGCGCCAAAATCGACATGGCCTCGCCCAACATCAATCTGCGCGATCCCGTGCTGTATCGCATCCGGCATGCCGCTCATTACCGGACCGGCACCCAGTGGTGCATCTATCCGGCCTACGACTTTGCCCATCCGCTCTCGGACGCGATCGAAGGAATCACCCACTCCATCTGCACCCTGGAATTCGAAGATCATCGCCCGCTCTACGACTGGGTCGTGGCCGAAGCGGACGCGCCGCATCGCCCGCAGCAAATTGAATTCGCCCGGCTCAATCTGACCTGTGCCGTCATGAGCAAGCGCAAGCTGCTCGAACTGGTGGGCAAGAAACTCGTCGCGGGCTGGGACGATCCGCGCATCCCGACCATCAAGGGGCTGCGGCGGCGCGGCTACACCGCCGAAGCCATTCGCGCCTTCTGCGAGCACATCGGCGTCGCCAAGCGCGACGCAGTCGTGGAAATGCAGCTGCTTGAATATTTCATCCGCGAGGACTTGAACAAACGGTCGCCGCGCGTCATGGCGGTGCTCAATCCTTTGAAAGTCGTCATCGAGAACTATCCCGAGGACAGCGTCGAGGAAATGGAAGCCGTGAACAATCCCGAAGACCCGTCGGCCGGGACCAGGCGCGTGCCCTTTTCGCGGGTCCTGTACATCGAGCAGGACGATTTCCGCGAAGATCCGCCGAAACAATTCTTCCGCTTGGCGCCCGGACGCGAAGTCCGCTTGCGCTACGCCTATATCGTGAAATGCACCGGCGTCGTCAAAGATCCGCAGACCGGCGCCATCACCGAATTGCGCTGCACCTACGATCCCGATACCAAGAGCGGATCGTCGCAGGAACAGCGCAAAGTGAAAGCGACCATTCACTGGGTGTCCGCCGCCCATGCCGTGCCGGCCGAAGTGCGCCTCTACAACCCGTTGCTCACAACCGACCTGGCGAAGATTCCCCCGGACCAGGATTGGACACAGTCGCTCAACCCCCAGTCGCTCGAACGCCTCACCGGCTGCCTGGTCGAGCCCAGCCTGAAACAAGCGCAAGCCGGCGCGCGTTTTCAATTTGAACGGACGGGATATTTCTGCGTCGATCCGGACAGCTCACAGACCGGCCTGGTCTTCAATCGAACGGTCTCGCTGAAAGATGCCTGGGCCAAGATCGAGAAGGCCCAAAAGACCACCTGAGCCAGTTCCGTTCCGCCGCCCGCCGTCAGCCCGGCGACAGCCGCCCAGGCAGATTTTCGATTATTGCTTCAAATAGAAAATAGGCTGGTCTACGATGGCCTCAGAAGCGCGTTCGGTCGCTGCGACCGTCGCCCTGCTCACTCCCCCACGTTCAGGAGGCCAGCATGATCGAGTGCCGCGAGCATCCGCGTGTGCCGGTTGAAGCCCAAGTGTTATTTTCCACAACCAACAACACCGACATCCGCCAAGGCACGATGTTCGACATCTCCGCCGGAGGGTGCGCCGTCACCAGCACCGTGCCGATCAACCCCGGCGCCGGGGTCCAACTCCTCATTCGCGCCACCGATTTGGGGTCGGCCATCACCGTACAGGCCGCTACCGTGCGGTGGGCCTGCCACGGCGAATTCGGAGTCGAATTTCTGAACCTGACCGAGCTGGATCGAAGCCGCCTGCAGCGATTCCTTCACGTCGTGAAGCCGCCGGCGGCGTCATAACATCACGCCCCACGCCCTTGCCCGACCCCGCCGGGAGAGTGATACACTTCCGGCATGACCTGCCCCGTATGTAAAAAGCCCACGACCTGGGAACAGAATCACTGGCGCCCGTTCTGTTCAGAACGCTGCCAGATGACAGACCTGGGCACCTGGGCCTCGGAAGGCTACCGGATTGCAGGCGCGCCCCTGACCATCGATCCTGAACGAGAATCGGGACAAGACTCCGACCGGTAAGGCGCTGACGGTCTTCGCGATTTTCCCAGTTGGCAAGTGCCGTCCGACTTGCTAAGGTCTCCCCATCAGCCTCAACCATTCTCTCACCAGGAGCGCACATCATGCTGCCGACACAAGGCTACGCCGCCCTGACCGCCAAGGCCCCGTTGACGCCCTTCTCTTTCGAGCGCCGCCCTGTCGGTCCTCACGATGTGCTGATCACGATCACCCATTGCGGCGTCTGCCATTCCGATATCCATCAAGCGCGCGACGAATGGGGCGGCTCGCTCTTCCCCATGGTGCCGGGGCACGAAATCGTCGGCACCGTGGCTCAGGTGGGACCGAACGTCAAAAAGTTCAAAATAGGAGATCAGGCCGGCGTCGGCTGCTTCGTCGATTCCTGCCGTACCTGTGCCGCCTGCCGGGAAGGATTGGAACAATACTGCGAAACCGGAATGCTGCTCACCTACAGTGGGCGCGACAAAAGCGGCCAGATCACCCAGGGCGGCTATTCCACCCAGATCGTGGTCGACGAACAGTATGTCCTGCGGATTCCCGCCACCTTGTCGCCAGCTGGCGCCGCCCCGCTCTTGTGCGCCGGCATTACGACCTACTCTCCGCTGCGCCACTGGGGTGTGGGGAAATATCACAAGCTGGCCGTGGTGGGCTTGGGCGGACTGGGCCACATGGCGGTAAAGATCGCACGCGCCCTCGGCACGGAAGTCACGGTCCTCAGCACGTCGGAGAGCAAGCGGGCGGACGCCATGCGCCTGGGAGCCCACAAGTTCGTCGTCACCACGCAGCCCACGGCCCTGGTCAGGCTGCAGCGGCATTTCGACTTTATCCTCGACACCGTCTCGGCTCCGCACGACTACAACACCTACCTCAACCTGCTGAAGACCGACGGGACCATGATCCTCGTCGGCGTCCCCGACAAACCGGCCCCGCTGGAGCCCTTCTCGCTGATTATGCACCGGCGCCGCATCGCCGGCTCCGTCATCGGCGGCATCCGCGAGACCCAGGAAATGCTCGACTTCTGCGCCGAACACAAGATCGAATCCGATGTCGAAGTGATTCCGATCCAGCAGGTGAACGACGCCTACGAGCGAGTCCTCAAGGGCGACGTCCGCTTCCGCTTCGTCATCGACCTGGCGTCGCTGAAGTAGCGCCATCCGGCTTTCGCTCGTACAGACTTGGCAGGCCTCCCGTCCGGCCCCCATTGAGCGAATTCGCTCTCTGCGCACAGTGCATGAGAGCACCAGGTTGATGGCAGGCACGATCGCCCGTGCGCCTGGCTGAGAGCCCCTCTTTCAATCTCGTTGTTTTTCTTCATCCTCTCCAACGTGCCCAGGCAAGCCCCTGTCCCCATTCCAACGGAATACAACTTGCTTTCACACTACTCCCAGAAAAGTTTGTTATCACTCTGAATCAGAGTGCCGGTCGAAAACAGCCGGTTCGAGCAAGGAGGCCTGGATGCTGGAACACCCTACGGCGGCTGAGGAAATTCTCGATATGGTGAGGGCTCATCCTGGCTGTACCTTGGATGAACTCACCCAGTGCCTGCCGAGATGGAGTTGGTCCGAGGTGTTCATCGAAGTGGACCGTCTCAGCCGGCTTGGCCAATTGCGGTTGACGCAGAGCGACGCCGGATTTATCACGACCCTCCACGTCCTCTAACTGCCGCTGGTTCCAGCAATAGGCTTCGGAATGAATACGGGTGGAGGATCTGGCGGCAACTCCCCTTGCCGACCATGACACGATCTCTTCTTCCCCTGGGAGAGACCTCCACCCCATTCCGCCGTCGCTCCCCAACACTCTGTGACGCGAAGATCCTGCACACTCCTCACACCGCCAGGGCAGTTCGCTGATCAGACGCGACGGGCAACACTCTCCGGATGATCGCGCGACTTCGTTCCGCACGGTTTTTTCTGGAGAGATGTGGGCCTACGGCAGACTTTCCTCAAAGCGAATGGCGATGCCTGACAAGACCTGTTCGATACGCGGCTGGTCCGTGGCGCCCTGGGTCAGGAGGTAGGGGTTGGAACTGTAGGGGGTATACCACCCGTACCCATAGAGACTAAACGCCGCTCCAGCCGGGCTCAGCAAGCCCGGCTCATAGTAGGGGCTTCCCGGCTGAGACAGCACGAGCGCCGGCAGGTCCGGCATGATCGCATCGGCCCCCAATGCGCGGGCACGGTCTAGCATCGTGTGCCGGAGCGTCTCCAGACTGTAGTTTGAGCTTCGTACGATAATCCGTGCGAGCTCCACGTGGGCGCCAGCGGGCTCTCCCGTCAGCCACTCGATCGGTGCCGCGCTGTCTCGCGCCGGATAGGTTGTATCAGTGAGGTATTCGATGCGGGTGCCCACGCATCCCGCGAGAGACACGGTCAGCGCGAGAGCAAGCATCGTTCGTCGGATGGTCGTCATACAGGACCTCTCAACGTGTGGTTGAGTCCACTGTACTGGGGGGCCTCCGAGAACCCTATTCCCCGTAAGAGGGGGAATGCAACGGCCAACGAAGCAATGGCTCAACCCTCAGCTTGTTCTTCCTCCCCGCCGAGAGTAGGATAATGCTTCTTGAGCTCTTGTTATTCTCAATCACAGAGGAGAGATCGTATCATGGCAAATCGGTCTATGAATGCATTCGGGGTTATCGCCTTGTTGGGCCTGCTGATTGGCGGTTGTGCGAGCGACGGAGCCTCTGGCGCCGGGTCCGCATCCAGCAGTGGCGCCACGTTCGGCGCGGGGAAAAACATCGACCGGGTTGCCACAGGAGCCGTTGAGGATACCTTGGACGCCTGCCTGGCGCGCATCCCCACGAACGCGAGCGCGGGCCAGAAGATGCTGGCGGAAGAAAGCTGCCGCCGCGACCAAGCTGCCCGTCCTGCCCGTCGCTAATTCTGTTCTGCCTGTGAGAGGGAGGGAGATGGAGTCACACCGTCTCCCTCCTTCTCCCATGACCTCCTGTCGAGCCCCCAAGCTTCCCACGCCGCCTATGTTGCGCTTACGCCTGCGGTAGGAGCGTAGAGCTTGTCCCACCAGTATCGATGTAACTCGGCCCACTCCGATTCCCCCTGCTCCACACTTTCGACGGAACACACAAGCAACCGGCCGCCATCCTGCACCATCGTCCGCTGCGGGCGTATTTTCAGCGTGATCGCATCGAGTTCCAAAACGGCCACACTATTGTGCCCGGCCAAGTGGGTCTGGGGGATCCACAATGATAATCCCGAGTAGGAAATGTCTCGCAATTGCACATCTACGTCCTGTGCGCCGGCCATCAACCGCCCGTGCTGCCGGCAGGGAATCCGGGGAACCCGTCTCCGGCTTGGTGTATATGGCACGTAGGCCGCCGGGATCCCCCGAATAACGGCCCACACACTCGTCCATAATCCTGAGGCAGGATTGGAACCCTTCCAGGCCTGATGGGAGGAAAACATGAGTTTAATAAGGGCGTGGCGGGTCTCGGATGGCAGCGCGCCGAACTGCATCCCGACCTGGCAGTGCCGGGTGTTGCCTCGCTCTTGGCGAACAACCCATCCATGCACGGAAACCGAGGCCTCACCAGGCGGCAAAAACCGCACGAGCAGGCCTTCGGCCTGGGCCTCGATGGGTTCCGGCACAACCAGCTGGGCGCCAAGCTCGCTCAGATTGCTCGTAGTTCCCATCACACGGCGGTGACCGAGCACCACCTCGCAGGGAAGATGCATCGGCACACGCACGCGTTGCTGCCGCTGCGGGGGTTCATAGGCCGTCGAAATAACCGCGCCGAGCAGGAGAAGATTGGCCGCCGCCCAGAACACGCTGAGCGCCGTACCCGACGTCAAATCCCATGAAGAGGCCCGCATCAGGCTGATCAAGACCCCGCCAACCAACAGTCCAAAGAGAATAAGATGCGGCAGGATCAGCCGATTCAGCACCGGGGCGCGCGGCAGCATTTCCCCTTTGGGCGTCACCACGAACGGACGCCGTGCCCTCGGCGAGAATATCGTGCCGGCAACCGCCCGGGTTACCGCAAAACACAGCATCGTTTCATAGATGTCGGACCAAATAGCGCTTCGCATCCCCTTGCTCACTGCATGGGTCGTCAGGAGAAAGGCGAGGAAATAGGAAAAGAACAAGGCCACGAGCATGAGGGGATCGGCCCGCAACACGGCGATATCGAAATACAGCCAAGGCAACGGCGCCACCAAGCAAATGATGCGCGGAAGCCCGAAGAGGAAGTAATGCACCGCCCCCAGATAATCCAGGCGTTGCGCCGCCGTTAAGCCCGGTGTGGTCAGCGGGCTGGCGCGGAACAACAGCTGAATCGCCCCGGTTGCCCACCGCATGCGCTGCGTGAGGTAGCCGTCGAGTGTTTCAGGCAGCAGACCGGCCGAGAGCACCCGGTTCACATAACACGACCGGTAGCCCTTCGCATGGACCAAGAGGCTGGTATGCAGATCTTCCGTGACGGTTTCCTCTCTGAATCCTCCAACCTCCTGCAAGGCGGCTCGTCGAAATAGACCGCTGCTGCCGGCAAAGAATGCGCTGTTGTGCCGATCGCGCCCCGGCTGAATGACCCGAAAAAACAGCCGCTGCTCGTCTTGGAGAGCCTGCTGCAGCCGCAAATTCCGCTGGAAGATATCCCGATTATAAAAGTGATGCGCGGTTTGGACGAACCCAACCGTAGGATCCTCAAAAAATGGCACCGTTTCTTTGAGAAACGATCGAACCGGAACATGGTCCGTGTCGAACACCGCGATGTACTCTCCGCTGGAGCGGGCAAGCGCGTAATTCAAGTTCCCGGCTTTCGCCGATTCTCCGCGGTTCGGACGCCGGAGATACTGACAGCCCAATGCACGAGCCAGCTGTTCCACCTCCGGTCGGTGGCCGTCGTCAAGCACATACACCTGGAACCGCTCTCGCGGGTAATCTTGCTCCAGGCACCCAACCAGCGTCCGTTCCAGGACAAACAGCGGTTCATGAACGATGGGAACCAACAGATCGACAGTTGGCACAACGTGCATCGGCGGCGTAGCGCGATCAAGCGAATCCCACGCCTGATAGACGAAAAACCCGATATGCGCCAGGTTGTAGAACTCCGCGAGATAGACCGTTCCACTGACCGCCATTCCGGCAAGGCTGTCGGTGTTCAACGTATAGAGCCCGCGCCAGAGCATGTACTGGGCGCAGAGAAACAGCAGCGCGCTGAGAATGAATTTCCGCTTTGCTGTCAGCCAGGTCGAGAGAACGACCAGCACGAACACCGTGACCGCCACCGTCCCGGCAATGGGCAAACAATAGTAAGAATCCAGCCAGCCTTTCACGAATACCCCGAAGACACGACCATCGAACGACACACCCAACTCAAGACCATCGGCCGGCCATCAGCACGGCAGGGATCCGGAATTATTCCTCAACGGCGCCGAAAATGACTTATGGCAGAGACACTTCTGCGATCCGACCCAGCGAGAGTCTACCCGAGGGAAACGGCAATAACCAGGGGGAATCCCTAGGTTCCCTCAGACAACCCAGCAGTCCACAGGACAAGGCCCAAGAGACAACTCATCTGGATCCAGGAAGGTACGAAACGCCTGCTGCCTTAATTACCGCCCTGCTCCCGGCCTATCTCCGCACGACAAGACGCCCTTCTGTCCCTCCATACCAACCGGCCTCCTCGTGACGTGCATCCTTTTGGACGAAACTCCGTCTCTAGAAGCAGGCGGGGGAATCCGCTCCTGCCGCTCACCAAGGAGCAGCCCATGAGACCACATATATCGCTCGATGTACGCCATGTCGCCGCATCCGTTGAGTTCTATCGGAAGGTCTTTGGCGTGGCGCCGCAGAAGCAGACGGCGGACTATGCCAAGTTCGATTTGACCGCTCCGGCGCTGAATCTATCGCTAGTGTCGGCAACGGGCCGAACCAGTTCCGTCAACCATCTGGGGATCGAGGTCGATTCGCTCGATGAGCTTGCCCAATGGAACGCACGTTTACAGGCCGGAGGCGTGCTGGAGAACGTCGACACACAGACGGCCTGCTGCTTTGCCTTGCAAGACAAGCTCTGGATGACCGATCCCGACGGCAACGCCTGGGAAATATTTTTTGTGCACGAACAACTGCCGATTGATACACCGCTGAGCCACACGGGATGTTGCGTCCCTGCCAGCCACGGAACCGCACAGGCCGCAACTTGCGCCACGTCCTCACGGCCTGTACCGTAGGCATGGGACTTGGGGAGGAACGGCCATGACCGAAGATATCCAGGGCTTGTGGAGTGAGATGCGCGGGCGCCTGCGCGCCTTCATCGCACAACGGGTCGGCTCCGATGCGGCCGTGGACGACCTCCTGCAGGAGGTCTTTTTACGGATCCATCAAAAGATCGACAGCGTGAGGGATCCCCGCCGCCTTGTCTCCTGGATCTATCAGATTGCCCGCCATGTAATGATCGACTATTACCGGGCGCCACACCGACGGCATGAAGTGCCGGCCGGTCTTGCCGCCGATGTTGAGGGAAAGATGACTCTGGTTGAGCCGGGTGAGGAGCCGGGCGAGCTGCGTACGCAGCTCGCCCGCTGTCTGCGCCCAATGATTGAACGGCTCGCACCGGACTATCGTGAGGCCATGAAGCTCGTCGAACTGGAGGGTTTCACGCAACAGGCGGCCGCCGCCAAGCTGGGGCTCTCGCTCTCGGGCATGAAATCCCGTGTACAACGGGGCCGGCGGCAGTTGAAGGCCATGCTGCACGACTGCTGTCTCGTGCAGCTGGATAGCCGCCGGGGGATTGCTGAATATGCCCTCCGCGACCCCGCGGAAAATCCCTGTGCCCCCTTCGCGCCAATGCTCCCAGCCGAGCGGCGGTCTCGTTAAACCTCCGCCCATTGCGCTCAGCCCGCTGGGCTTGATAGAAAAGGCGCACAGACCTCTCACTGGAGCATCGTAACGATCATGTTCTCACGATCTGCCCTTGGACTGCATGCCGTGCTGCTGACGACATCTCTCAGTCTGTTCCTGACCGGCCTGTCCCCGGCTCCGGTCCAAGCCGCGCCGCGAGGCGGCGGCAAGACGGAAGTCCTGCCGGCACAGAAAGCCGCGCCAGCCGCCGTCTTTATCGAGTCCGTCGGGACCGAAGCCGAGCTGCGCCAGCAATTACGGAGCAAGAACGGTGTGGCAGAGATGCCGGCTGACGCTCCGCAGGTCCGTTTCTCTCAAGCCCCGCTCAACAGCTTTGGGTTTGCGCCTCAGCGCGGACTGGGCATCGCCTTAGTCACGCAAAGCCCGGACATTATGCTGGCACGAGTGGCCCCGGCCCCGAATGCCTATGAAATCCATAAGCTAGCCGACGGCAGCGCCATGGTGGTGGGCTTTGTCACACCGGATCTGAAGCCCCAACTCACCCCGCAACTGCGCCCGAAAAACATCCGGCTGGCGCTCCATTCCAATCCCTCCGACAAGGCGCCGCACATCGTCGCCGTCCCGCTTGGCAAACTGGCCGTGGATCAGATGCCGCATCCCCTGGATTCCAAGAATCCGAATGGCCCGGTCGTGTTTGAGATGGATTTGCAGAGCAGCGCGAACCGGCAATCGCCCCACGGGGGACAGTAGCCTGCGTCATGCCGCTGGTGAAGGATTTCGCGTGGGAGTCCGCCGGTGCGCGGCAATGAGAAGAAATGGCTGGGGGACTAGGAATCGAACCTAGGTAGCCGGCTCCAAAGGCCGGCGTCCTACCGCTAGACGATCCCCCAGCGCGGTACGGAAGCGAATGGTCGAGCTAGGACAGGATGGAAATTTTGGCTGGGGGACTAGGAATCGAACCTAGGTAGTCAGATCCAGAGACTGACGTCCTACCGCTAGACGATCCCCCAACCGACGCACACAGTAATATACGGCTTGTGATTCCGTCAAGATCGATGCGGGTTTATTGGCAGAATTCGTACGATTAGACTGCGGCCCGTTCAATTCCTTGCCTAAGACGGAACAGAGTCCGGTCCCGGCCCAAGACTTCCATGACCTCAAACAGCCCAGGGCTGGCGGTCCTGCCGGTCAGTGCCACCCGCACCGGCTGCGCCAGCTGCCCCATTTTGAGGCCTTCTTCTTCCACGAATGTCTTGAACGACTCTTCCCAGGCCTGTTTGGAAAAGGCGGGCAAGGCTTCGAACCGCGCAAGCAACTTGCCAAGCACCGGCGCGATAGCCGGCGTGAGAAATTTCTTGGCCGCCTCTTCTTCAAAGACGACCGCCTCGCCAAAGTAAGGTCGCACCCACTCCACCATCTCGGCAATGGTCTTCGCCCGCTCTTTGACGAGCACCACCAACTGCGCCAGCCACTCCATCGATACAGCCTTCACCTGTTCATGCAGTCCGGCCGCTTCCAGCAGCGGGACAAGGGCCTGCGCGACCTGGCTCGGAGGGCTGGTTTTGATGTATTCGGCATTGATCCAGAGCAGTTTCTCGGGATTGAAGACGGCCGGAGAAGACTGGACGTTCTTCCAGGAAAATTTTTCAATCAGCTCCTGCCGGGTAAACAGCTCCTGATCCCCGTGCGACCAGCCCAGCCGGACGAGATAGTTCACCATCGCCTCGGGCAAATAGCCCATGTCTTTGTACGCCATGATGGACGTGGCGCCATGGCGCTTGGACAGCCGGGCCTTGTCCGACCCCAGAATCATCGGCAAGTGGCCGAACTGCGGGACGGGAAATCCCAAGGCCTGGAAGATCGGCACCTGGCGCGGCGTGTTGGTCAGATGGTCATCTCCACGCACGACATGCGTGATCTGCATCAACGCATCGTCGACGACGACGGAGAAATTGTAGGTCGGATAGCCGTTCGACCGCAGAATGATCAGATCGTCCGCCGCGCTGTTGTCAAACGTGATCTTCCCTTTAATCAAATCATCGACGACGATCTGCCCTTCTTGCGGCGCTTTGAAACGCAGCGCGGCATCGCCCGGCGGATTCGAGATTCCGAGAGTCCGGCAGCGCCCATCGTAGCGTGGGGACAGCCCTTTTGCCTCGGCTTCTTTCCGCCGCGCTTCGAGTTCCTCGGCCTTGCACACACACCAATAGGCCTGGCCCTTCTCCAGCAGCGCCATGGCATGGCTGCGATAAAGCTCCATGCGCTCGGTTTGCCGATACGGCCCCTCATCCCAATCGAGCCCCACCCATTTCATCCCCTCGATGATGGCGTGAATCGACTCATCGGTGGACCGGCTTTGATCGGTGTCTTCGATGCGGAGAATAAAGACGCCCTCCTGCTGCCGGGCAAAGAGCCAATTGAAGAGCGCGGTGCGGACTCCCCCGATGTGAAGGAATCCGGTCGGACTCGGCGCAAAACGGACGCGGACTTGGGTCATGCGTTCATCTCATGGATAGGGGTGGAAAGGCCGGTATCTATAGCACGCAGAGAAAAGGCTTGTACAGAATCGCCGCGGATTCAGCGAGCCACGGACGCTCTGCGTTAGTGGCCCTCTTTCACGAGGTTTTTGTTGACCGCGGGGATCTCCACCACGATGTCTGCGGTGCCGTTCGGCACGCATTGGCAGCCGAGGCGGGAGTGCAACGTGGTCATCGGCGCCTCATCCAGCTGATCGAACTCATCGTCCGTCCCCTCGTTACAGCTCTCCAACCCTTGCTTCACAATCACGTGACAGGTGGAACAGGCACAGACCCCTCCGCAGACATGCTCCAACTCCACCCCGTTGGCCATGGCGATGTCCAGGATACTGCCAGGAAGGCCTGTCTCCCCGTAAGGGATCTTGGCTGGATCCACCGTCACCTTGGTGACATCCCCGTCGGCCGCAATATAGGTAATCGAGTACGGCTTCTTAGGAAGCTCATATTCTGCCTTCTCAATATAGGGGTTCGTCCCGCCCATGTTCCTCTTCCTTTCTCTGCCCGATGACTTTTTGGAATAAGCCGTTGACAGCCCAGAAAGTTGCGTGGTATCTTTAGTCCGACCTTATTGATCGGAGATCATTATAGTCTCCGACTTAGCTGATCGGCAATACCTATGTTGAAGATTTCAAAAAAAGCCGACTACGCCCTCATGGCTCTCCAGCATATCGCCTCGGTGCAATTCGGCGATGTGACACCCGGCCGTGTGGTGAATACGAAGGAAATCGCGGAAGAGTACCACATCCCGCTCGAACTGTTGGCGAAGGTGCTCCAGACCCTCGCCAAGAACGGCTTGATCGAAAGCCATAACGGGCCCAAAGGCGGCTATCTCCTGGCCCGCACCGCGCGGCAGATCACGATCGCGCAGATTCTGGAAGGGATCGAGGGGCCATTGGGGATTACGGATTGCTCCCATGAAAAAGAAGGCGAACTCTGCCTTCAGCGGGAGCATTGCAACATCCGCACGCCGCTCCTCAAGGTTCAAGACAGCATCTATCAGCTCCTCAACAACATGACGCTCCAGGACATGCTGGGGGGCACCCCCCTGATTACGATTCAGTCTTCCACGGCACAAGGAGTCGCACGATGAAGCTTCCAATATTTCTCGACAACCATTCCACCACTCCGATGGATCAACGGGTCCTCGACGCCATGCTGCCCTATTTCGTGGAGAAATTCGGCAACGCGGCCAGCCGCAACCACGCGTTCGGCTGGGCGGCGGAAGAAGCGGTGGAGAACGCCCGCAAGCAGATCGCCAAGCTGATCAAGGCGGATCCGAAAGAAATCGTCTTCACCAGCGGCGCCACCGAATCGGACAATCTGGCGATCAAGGGCGTGCTGGAGATGTACAAGGAGAAGGGCGACCATATCATCACGTCGTCCACGGAACACCGCGCGGTGATCGACACCGCCAAGGCCCTCGAAGCGAAGGGCAAGGCCACCGCCACCTATCTGCCCGTGGATAAGTACGGGATGGTGAATCCGGAAGACGTGCGGAACGCGATCACGGACAAGACCGTCCTGATTTCCGTGATGCTCGCCAACAATGAAATCGGCACGATCAATCCCGTCAAGGAGATCGGCAAGATCGCGAAGGAAAAGGGCGTGCTCTTCCACTGCGATGCGACGCAAGGGGTCGGCAAGATCCCCGTCGATGTGCAGGATATGGGCATCGATCTGATGTCCTTCTCAGCCCATAAGATCTACGGCCCGAAGGGCGTCGGCGCCCTGTATGTGCGGAAGAAGAACCCCCGTGTGCGGATCGCCGCGCAAATGGACGGCGGCGGACACGAGCGCGGCATGCGCTCCGGCACCCTGCCGGTGCCGTTGATCGTCGGATTCGGCAAGGCCTGCGAATTGTGCGAACAGGAAATGGCCACCGAATCGGCGCGCCTCACCGCGATGCGCGACCGGTTGCAGGCCGAAATCATGAAAGCCCTCGAAGAAAGCTATCTCAATGGCCATCCGACCCAGCGCTTGCCGCACAACCTGAACATTTCCTTCGCCTATGTCGAAGGCGAATCGCTCCTGATGGGCATGAAAGACATCGCCCTCTCGTCCGGCTCCGCCTGCACCTCCGCGACGCTGGAACCGTCCTACGTGCTGCGGGCCCTGGGCGTCGGCGTCGAGCTCGCCCACTCGTCGATCCGCTTCGGCCTGGGCCGCTTCAATACGGACGAAGAGATTGACTACACGATCAAGAAGGTTATTGAGATTGTGACCAAGCTGCGTGAAATGTCGCCGTTGTATGAAATGGCGAAAGAAGGGGTCGATTTGAAATCCGTGCAGTGGGCCGCCCACTGACCTAGATAGTCACGAGGAGGACGCACCATGGCATACAGTGACAAAGTCGTCGATCATTTCAACAATCCCCGGAATATGGGGAGCTTCAAGAAGGACGAAGAAGGCGTGGGCACCGGCATGGTCGGCGCGCCCGAGTGCGGCGACGTCATGAAGCTCCAGATCAAGGTCCAAAACGACACGATCGTCGATGCCAAGTTCAAAACCTTCGGCTGCGGCTCCGCCATCGCCAGCTCCAGCCTGGCCACCGAATGGCTCAAGGGCAAGACCATCGAAGAAGCCCAGCAGATCAAGAACACCGACATCGTCCAGGAATTGAACCTGCCGCCGGTCAAGATTCACTGTTCGGTCCTGGCGGAAGACGCGATCAAGGCGGCATTGGCCGACTACCAGAAGAAAGCTGACTCCAAGTAACGGCAGAAGGGAGCGCACTATGGACGCCACGAATACGGAAGCCCAGACCCCGGTCATCACGCTCACGGACGCGGCCCTGAAGGAAATTAAGCGTCTGATCAACGTCCAGGGCATTGAAGAAGGCGGCCTGCGCCTGGGCGTCAAGGGCGGCGGCTGCTCCGGCCTGAGCTACACCATCAACTTCGACGAGAAGATCGGCCAGTACGACCAGGTCTACGATTTCGACGGCGTGAAGATCATTGTGGATGCCAAGAGCGCGATCTATCTGCAGGGCACCCAGCTGGATTACCACAAGGACCTGATGGGCGGGAACTTCAAATTCGTGAACCCCAACGCCAACAAGACCTGCGGCTGCGGAGAGTCGTTCTCCGCGTAAATGAGATCATACGATGGACGGACACGGACATATCCATAGCGCGAGTGACCGCCGCGAGCTGCAGATGGCCCGCAGCATGTGCTGGCACTGCCAATCCGAAGTCTCGGGAGAATACTTCTGCGACCGGTGCGTGAAGGTCCAGCCGGTGTCGAAGGAGCTGGACTACTTCACCTGCTTCGGCTTTCCCCGCCGCTTGTCCATCGATCCACAACAGCTGGAAGCCAAATTCTACGAATTGAGCCGGGCCTTCCATCCCGACTTCTATCAGAACAAGAGCGATGCGGAGCAGACCATCAGCCTTGGCAACTCGGCCATGCTGAACACGGCCTATCGCACGCTGCGGGACCCGATTCAACGCGCCGAATATCTGCTGGATCTGGAAGCCGGGTCCGTGAAAGACATTCGCACGACACCGCCGGCCGACCTCTTCGAGGAAATCCTCGAACTGCAAGAGACACTCGACGAATTCCGCGCCAGCGACCGGACCTCGAGCGAGGCGGCCGCCCTCCGTACCCAGCTCCAATCCGAGCGCGCCACGCTAGAGCAACGGCAGCGGGACATGGAAGCCCAGATTCAGGAGCTCTTCGGCCAATGGGATGCGCTGCAGGACCGCGGCGAGGCCACCGAACAGGCCTGCGCCGAGCGCAACCGCATTCTGAAAGCCATGCGGGACATCCTGTCCAACCGCACGTACGTAAAGAACATCGTCAACGACCTCGTCGCCACCATCGCCTAATTGCCATGTCACGCATTGTTGGAATCGATCTCGGCACAACCAATTCGCTCGTCGCCTACATGGATCAGGGCACGCCCCGCGTCATCGCGGGCCGTCATGAGCGGGCCATGGTCCCCTCCGTCGTCGCGCTGACCGACAACGGCCTGATCGTCGGCGATCCGGCGAAAGAACACCTGACCAGGAACCCGGAGCGCACCGTCTATTCCGTGAAACGGTTTATGGGCAAAGGCCTGGCCGATGTGCAACACGAACTCGCCTATTTCCCCTATACCCTGACCGAAAAAGGCGGAGTCATCCGCATCAAGCTCGGCGAGAAGACCTATTCGCCGCCGCAAATCTCCGCCATGATCCTGAAGGAACTGAAGCTCCGGGCGGAAGCCTTTCTCGGGGAGAGCATCACCAAAGCCGTCATCACGGTCCCGGCGTACTTCAACGACAGTCAGCGGCAAGCCACCAAGGACGCCGGCATGATCGCGGGCCTTGAGGTCCTGCGGATCATCAATGAACCGACCGCCGCATCCCTGGCCTACGGGCTGCAGCAGCGCACCCAGGGCACCATCGCCGTCTATGACCTGGGGGGCGGCACTTTCGACATCTCCATCCTCAAGCTCAAGAACGGCATCTTCGAAGTGCTCGCCACCAACGGCGATACCCACTTGGGCGGCGACGACTTCGACCAATTGATCGCGGATATCTTCCTGGCGGACATTCGCCAGCAGTACGGACTCGACCTCTCGGCCTATCCCGATCACATGCAAGGCATCCGGCTCGAAGCCGAACGGGCGAAAATCCGCCTCTCAGAAGCCCTTGCCACGACAGCCACCCTCGACCTTCCAGAAGGCAAGGGCCGGTTCACACGAGAACTGACCCGCGATCAGCTGGAGTCATTGTGCCACGCCCTGGTGGAACGCACGCTCGGCCCCTGCCGCCTCGCGCTCAAGGACGCAGGCCTCTCGCCCTCCGATATCGACGAAGTCGTGCTGGTTGGCGGCTCAACCCGCATGCCGCTGGTACGCCAGCGCGTCCAGGACCTCTTCGGCAAACAACCGCACTGCGAACTCAATCCGGACGAAGTGGTGGCCCTCGGCGCCGCGGTACAGGCCGACATCCTCAGCGGCGGCACCACCGATATGCTCCTCCTCGACGTGACGCCCCTCTCGCTGGGCATTGAAACGATGGGCGGCGTCATGAGCAGCCTGATTCGCCGCAATACGACCATCCCCGCCAGCGCCAAGGAAATGTTCACCACGTATGTGGACGGCCAAACCGGTGTGGACATTCACATCCTCCAGGGCGAACGGGAGCTGGCGAAAGACAACCGCAGCCTGGCCCGGTTCCGCCTGAAAGTCCCGCCGCTGCCGGCAGGCGTGCCGCGGATCGAAGTCACCTTCCTCATCGACGCCAACGGCATCTTGAACGTCAAAGCCACCGACATGCGGACCGGTCAGAGCCAGTCCATCGACGTCAAGCCTTCCTACGGGTTGTCGGATCAGGAAGTGGAGCGCATGATCGAAGACTCGTTCAAATTTGCCGCCGACGACGTCAGCGCGCGCAAATTGATCGAAGCGCGGCTCGACGCCAGCGCCTTGATCGTCACGACAGAAAAATCCCTGGCAGACGGCGGGCATCTCATCTCCGCAGACGACATCGCCGCCGTGCGCACCGCGCTCACGGCCCTGGCCTCCGCCAAGGACGGGACCGAGCCCCGCGCCATCCGCGCCCGCATGGCCGACCTGGAGCAAGCGGCCAAAACCCTGACCGTCACCATGCTGGACGATTCCCTCAAACGGAGCTTGCAAGGGAAGAAGGTTTCCGACATCACCTAAACAGGCAAGGGGCGAGAGGCGAAGGGAAAGACACAGGCCCCCCTCGCCTCGTGCCTCTGGCCTCGCGCCAGGGAGAATCCCATGGATCTGAAATGGAATGACACGGAAGATATCGCGATTCGTTTAGTGGAGGAACACCCGGACACCGACCCGTTGACGGTCCGATTCACCGATATGCACGCCTGGATCGTGGCCTTGCCGGACTTCAAAGACGATCCGAAGAAATCGAACGAGAAAATTCTGGAAAGCATCCAGATGGTCTGGCACGAAGAATACCAGGACTCGAAATCCTAACGCGTCACGGCTGAGCGGCCCCCTCCCCCACCGGCTGTCCCTCCGGAATCTGATCCAGCTTATAAAAATCGGTTGGGTCGAGACGGCGGGGCGCGGCCTGGGTCGGCTCACTGCCCTTGGCAAACAACTCCACCGTGCCCTTCCCCTCTCCGTCCTGCCCCTGATCCGATTCTAACAACCCGGTGGAAGGATCGACTTTCACAAACATGACGCCATCGGGGATTTCAAACGGCGCCACCGGCAGCTGCAACAGCGCCTCTTTCATAAACTGAATCCAGATCGGCAAGGCCGAACGCGCGCCGGTCTCCCCGTCGCCCAACGGACGCCGGTCGTCAAATCCGACATACACGCCGGTCACGAGATTCGGCGCGCCGCCGATGAACCAGGCATTCACATAATCGTTCGTGGTGCCGGTCTTCCCGGCGATCGGCCGGCCCAGCGCCTTGGCCGCTTGCCCGGTCCCCTTCTGCACCACATCTTCCATCATATTCGTGATGAGATAGGCCGTCTCTTTGGCAATCACTTCATGGGGCTGCTCCTCCATCACCTCAAGCGTCTTGCCCGTATTGTCCTGCGCCATCGTGATCGTAAACGGCTCGGCCCTCGTGCCTTGATTGAGAAACACGCCATAGACCGACGTCAATTCCAGCAGCCCCACCGAGGAGGACCCCAACCCGAGCGACAGATCCGCGGGCAGCGGGCTGGTGATCCCGACCGTTTTGGCAAAATCGATGACGTTCCGGATCCCCACCTTATCCAGCAGCCGCACCGTCGCCAGGTTGTGGGAGTGGGCCAGCGCATCCCGCAGCGTCACCATGCCGTGAAACTTGTGGCCATAATTTTCCGGCTTCCAGATCTTGTCTTCCGCTTCCTGTTCATAGACGACCGGCGCATCCAGAATCTGCGTGGCCGGACTCATCCCCTGGCCCATCGCCGTCGCATAAATCACCGGCTTGAACGCGGAGCCCGGCTGCCGGCGAGCCTGCACGGCGCGGTTATACTCGCTGCGGGCGAAATCATACCCGCCCACCATCGCGCGAATGGCGCCGGTCCGCGGATCGACCGCCACGAGCCCGCCTTCCACGAGCGGTGTCTGCTCCAGCACCACCTGCACGCCGTCTTTCGCCACCTTTTTCACGCCGACTTCGATCACATCGCCGGGCGTGAGGAGCTTTTTCAGATCCGCATTGAGCACCGCATCCTGGGTCGGATCCGGCCCTTTCAACACACGTTTCGCCCAGGCCATGTCGTCAAATGCCAGCTTCGCCGTCACCTCCCCGACCTGAACGACGTAATGATCCTTGGCGACCTTCAGCACGACTCCTTCCGTCAGATCGCCCGGCTTGAGCGATGAATCGGGAGCCGGCGCGGCCGGTGCCGGGAGCGACGCCACATCGACGGTCTTTTTGGGGCCGCGCCACCCCTGCCGCTTGTCGAGATCGCGCACGCCCGCGAGAAAGGCCTTCTCCGCGGCCCGCTGCATCTCCAAATTTAACGTCGTATACACTTGCAGCCCGCCCTTATACACACTCGTTTCGCCGTACTTGGCTACGAGTTGCTGGCGGACATGCTCGACGAAATACGGCGCGATGTGTTCGCTGCCGGGCCGGCGGAAATTCAGGGTGTCGGCAATCGCCGCATCGCGCTCGGCCGCCGAAATGAATCCCGCCTCCTCCATGCGCGACAAGACATGCTCCTGGCGCTTCTTCGCCCGCTCGTAATTCGTAAACGGCGAAAAGCGGCTGGGCGACTTCGGCAAGCCGGCCAAAAACGCCGACTCCGCCAGCGTCAGAGTCCCGATCTCTTTCCCGAAGTAGGATTGCGCCGCCGATGCGACCCCGTACGCGCCCTGGCCGAAATAGATTTGGTTCAGGTAGGTCTCAAGAATTTGTTCCTTTGACGACACTGCTTCCATTTTATAGGCGAGGATCAATTCGCGCAGCTTGCGGTCATACGAGCGTTCCGCCGAGAGAAACAGCG
This sequence comes from Nitrospira sp., assembly GCA_035968315.1. Classification (NCBI taxonomy): domain Bacteria; kingdom Pseudomonadati; phylum Nitrospirota; class Nitrospiria; order Nitrospirales; family Nitrospiraceae; genus Nitrospira; species Nitrospira sp. Next base: position 335,415 of record JAVYIN010000007.1, on the reverse strand, counting down.
ACCGGGCCAGCTGCTGCGTAATCGTGCTCGCGCCTTCGACCTTTCTTCCGCCATGGCGAATATTCGTCCAGACCGCGCGAAGAATGCCGATGTAATCCAGCCCCGGATGCTCGAAAAACCGGACATCCTCGGTGGCGATGACGGCTTGCGTAAGGGTCTTCGGAATGTCCGACAGCGGAGTCAGAATGCGCCGCTCGATGAAGAACTGGCCGATCGGCTGGCGATCGTCCGCATAGACCGTGGTGACCAAACTGGGCTGATAACTTTGAAGCAGATCCAGGGACGGGAGATCCTGCGAAAAATGCCAGACCACCCCGGCCGCCGCCGTGACGCCCACCAGCGTCAGCGCCAGCAGACTGAGCAGGGCAATCTGCCACCAGCGCCAGATCCGGCGCGGGCGCTGTTCATGAATCTCAACGAACCGGTCGTCGCCAGGCATACACGCACGCTCCTAAGGGAATGAAAACAGGGCGGGATAGTGCTGTCACCTTACAATGCCATCCTGCAAAACTCAAGCAAGGCCCCCGATTCCACAAGGCGATGCGCCCAACTCCGTCTCGGCCTCCCAGCCATCACAATGACCGCCATTATTGACGCTCAACCGCTCAAGAATTCACAGGAACCACCGAGAAAGCACACTGGAACCAATGGGCAAGTCCATGCCCCTGCGTCTTGTCCGGCATGACATCCTCAGCCGCCTGCGGCTACCGCCGCATGTGGGAGAGAGCGGTCCTCGATGAAACCAGCCCCCAAGCCTCACAATGAACAGCAGCGGCTGGACGCACTGCTCCGCTACGGCATTTTGGACACCGAACCGGACCAGGCATTCGACGATCTCGTCCAACTGGCCGCGCATATCTGCGACGTCCCGACCGCCTATATCAGCTTTCTCGACCGGGATCGCGAATGGCTCAAAGCCACGGTTGGACTGCCCGATCGTGCATGGCCCAGAGACCGGTCGCTGTGCGCCCATCCAACCCTGCACCAGCCGGCGGTCATCGTCCCCAACACCCTCGCCGACCATCGATTTACCAACCATCCCCTGGTGATGGGCGCCCCCTTCATACGATTTTATGCCGGCTTCCCGATCCTGACGGAAGAGGGGCATATGCTGGGCACCCTCGGTCTGCTCGCGCAACATCCGCGGCATCTCACCGTCAAGCAGGAACAGGCGCTCGCGGCCCTGGCCCGGCAGATCATGAGCCAGCTGGATCTCCGCCAGCGCACGCGCCAGCTGACCACGAGCACCCGCGGCCTGCAACAGGCGCAAGCCATGCACGAGCGGCTCCTGCTCGCATTGGGATACGGCACCGAAGGCATCGCCCTCCTCACACAAGACGGCCGGTTCACGTTCGTCAACGCGGCCTTTGCCTCCATGCACGGCTACCGCCCCATCGATCTCATCGGGAAATCATGGACTAAGCTCTATACCCCCGAGTGGATCGCCAAACTGGAGACGACCTTCTTTCCCATCCTCAAGAAACAGGGGCACTGGCATGGCGACCTGGTCGGCCAGACACAATCCGGACAAGCCATCTGGACGGAAACCTCCCTGGGCATTCTCCCGGAACGGCATCACGCCGAACAGTGGCTCATCTGGACCGCCAGCAACATCACCCCGCAAAAGTCCGCGCTGGAAGAAATCGCCGAGACCCGGGCGCGGCTGCAAACGGTGCTCGATGCCGCCACGGAAATCGGCATCATCGCCACCGATCCGCAGGGGCTCGTGACGCTGTTCAACTTCGGCGCGGAGCGCATGCTGGGCTATCGCTGCGATGAGGTGATCGGCCAGTCCACCCTCATCGACTTTCACCTGCCCGCCGAAATCGACTCGCGCGGGCGCGAGCTCTCCGAACGGTTTGGACGGCCCTTGGCAGGCTTCGACGTGCTGGTCGAAGCGGCACGGCTCGGGGGCTATGAAGAGCGGGAATGGACCTATCTCCGCAAGGATAGCGACCGCATCACCGTCAGCTTAGTCGTCACCGCCGTACGCGATCCAACCGGCACCCTGACAGGATTTCTCGGCATCGCCAAAGACGTCACCGCGCTCAAGCACGCCGCCCAACAGGCCGAGGCGCAGCAGGAGCTGCTCTCCGCAATTTCCGAGGTGCAGGAAGCCTTTATTGCAGCAACCGGCGCCGACACCGTCTTTGCGAGCTTGGTGAACCGCTTCCGCTCCCTCACGGGCAGCGACTGCGGCCTGATCGGCGAATTCGTGGCGTCCTCTGAGGGGCCGCCCGTTCTGCACCCGCACGCCATGGCCTGCCAGCCCCGTCCGGGAACAGCTCCCATCGAGCATCGGGACTGGAGCCGCAGGCTTCAAGAGCCGCCCTTGCTCCAGTACATCGAACAGATTCTGGCCACCGGCCAGCCGGTGCTCATCAATAAGACCGAGCCGGACCTGCCCGGCAAGACATCCGCCGCAGACACTCTGTTCTGCCGGAGCTTTCTCGGGCTGCCGCTCCTCGAAGGCACGCGCATCATCGGCGTGATCGCCGTGGCCAACCGGCCGGGCGGCTATCCGCCCTCGCTCATTGAATATCTCGATCCCTTCTTGCAAACCTGCGCCAACATTCTCCAGTCCTACCGGAATACCCTCCGGCGCAAAAAGTCGGAAGAGGCGTTGCGGATCGCCGCGGACAGCCTTGAGACACAGAACCGCGAGCTCGAACAGGCGCGGGATCAAGCCTTGGCCGCCACCCAGGCCAAAAGCGCCTTCCTCGCGACGATGAGCCACGAGATCCGCACCCCGATGAATGCCATCATCGGCATGGCCGATCTGCTGCAGGAAACGCCCCTCACCGAAGAGCAAGCCAGCTATGTGGACCGCTTCAACCGGGCCGCGAACTCCCTCTTGGGCCTGATCAACGACATTCTCGACCTGTCCAAGATCGAATCCGGCCATCTGGAAATGGAATCCCTGCCGTTCGACCTGCGGGAACTCGTCGAGACCACCGGGGAACTGATGGCCGTGCGGGCGCAACTCAAGGGTCTGGAATTGATCACCTATGTGGCGGCGGACATCCCCCCGCTCGTCATGGGCGACCCCACGCGCCTCCAGCAAATTCTCATCAACCTCCTGGGCAACGCCATCAAGTTTACCGAACAGGGCACCGTCGTGGTCCGCGTCCAGCCGGACGGCGCCCCGCACGAATCCAGCCGGATTCACTTCTCCGTTGCCGACACCGGCATCGGCATTCCAACGGACAAGCTCGACACCATCTTTGAAAGCTTCACCCAAGTGGATTCGTCAACCACCCGGAAATATGGCGGGACGGGACTGGGCTTGAGCATCTCCCAACGGCTGGCGGAACTGATGGGCGGACGTATCTGGGCAGAAAGCACCGTGGGCGCCGGCAGCACTATGCATGTCACCGTCCAGCTGCCCCAAATCATCCAGGACATCCCCTCCGGCCAAAAGACCGCTCCGCACTTCTCCGGTCAGCGGATCCTGGTCGTCGACGACAATGCCACCAGCCGCCTCGTGGTCCTGGAAATCCTCTCCCAGGCCGGCGCCCTCATGACCGAAGCCGGCGACGGCCCCACGGCATTAGCCGCCCTGCAGACCGCCCATAAGCACGGCACGCCGTTTCATCTGGTAATCCTCGACTGCCGCATGCCCGGCATGGACGGCTTTGCCCTCGCCGAAGCCATGCGCGCCTCGCCGGAGCTCGCCGCAACCCCGGCGATCATGCTGACCTCGGACATCCGCAATGGAAGCCATGAACATGCGCAGGCGTTGGGGATCAAGAAATACCTCGGCAAACCGATCCGCCGGACGACGCTGGTGAATGCCGTCGCCGCGCTGCTCAACGATGCCGCCGCGACATCCCAGGGAAACAGTCCGGCGCCGCCACCGCCCAGATCCCCGGCTGAACCGCTTCTGCCAGAGCTACGCCCTGCGAGGCGGCGCATCCTCTTGGCCGAGGACCTCGAAGACAACCGGGACGTCATCCTGCTGTTTTTGAAAGGCACGGCCTACGCTCTCGACGCGGCGGGAAACGGCGCGGTGGCGCTGGAGAAATTCACCTCCGGCACCTACGACCTCGTCCTCATGGACATGCAGATGCCGGTCATGGACGGCTATACCGCCACCGCCGCGATTCGAGCGTGGGAGCGGGAGCAACGGCGCCCCCCCATCCCGATTGTCGCCCTCACCGCCAACGCTTTTCAGGAGGACGTTGAAAAAAGTCTGGCGGCCGGCTGCACGGCGCATCTCACGAAGCCGATCAAGAAGAAACTCCTGCTGGCCGCCCTCGACCAATATCTCACACCCCCATCGAACCAGGCCGCCGCATGACGCCGCAATCGCACCACGACGATTCGTTATCCTACCGCTGGCTGCCCCGGCTCATGATGGCCACCGCCATCCTGGCACTGATTGTCGGCGCCGTCATGATCGGGGCGCTCGAAAAGCAGCTGATCGCGGATGCGGGACAGGGCATGGCCATGGCCGCCATCGACATCGCCGGCAAGCTGGATCTGCTGCTCCATGAACGCCTGAACAATGTCCAGGTTCTTGCCAGAAATCCGGCCGTTCAAACCCAAGACCACACCCGCAGCCGTGAGGCCCTGCGCGCCCTGGAATCGGTCACGCCCGACTACCTCTGGCTCTCACTCACCGATCGGCAGGGCCGCGTGATCGTCTCCACGCACGACGCCCAGCTCGGCCGCGACTTCAGCCGCGACCCCGGATGGCAGGCTCTCCACAACGGAGCATCCAGCATGGTCACGGAGACGGCGCGGAGCGCAGCAGACGACGGCACCTCGGTCCTCACCGTCATGGCGCGAGTGGAAGGCCCTCAGGGAGAGTGGCAGGGCGGCCTCCTCGCCCGCATCGGCATACCGGCCTTCGAGGATGGGTTCATCCAGACCATCATGGCCCTGCAGCGCACCTGGGGAACCAGCGTGCACCTGGAATATCAACTCCTGACAAGCACCGGCGACCTCCTCGCCGATTCGTTCTTGCGCGAAGAAGGCCTCCACAACTTGCACCAGCTGGGCGTGCCCTCCGCGCGGCTGGCCGAGCAAGGCCCCGCCGGCTATGTCGAAGAACTGTTCCCCCGCCGGCAGGTCGAGGTGATCACCGGCTATGCCCGGACCAGAGAGCTTGAGTCCCAAGGAGGTCTGCACTGGACGATCCTCGTCCGCGTGGACCGCGAAAATATCCTGATCCCCATTCGCACCAAGATCGCCAGGATCGGATTGATCGGCTCCGCGATCATTCTCCCCCTGATCGGGCTCTTACTCTGGAGCAGCGCCAGCCTGAACCGGGCCTGGGAACGGGCCCGATCCGAACAGCAGCGCGCGCAAACCGCCGAAATCCGATTCCTGAAGGTCTTGGATGCCAGCCCCGACGCCTTTGTCATGACCAACAGCGACGGGCTCATTGTCTACGCCAATCACGTCGTCGAAACGGTATTTGGCTATCGCCCGGATGAGTTGCTGGGCCAGGGGGTCGAAGTGCTGATGCCGGAACGGTTCCGGCATCAGCACCCCTCGCACCGCGCTCACTATGCCGCCCATCCGTACACCAGGCCAATGGGAGGCCTGTCCGATCTGGTCGCGCAACACAAAGACGGACATGAATTTCCCGTCTTGATCAGCCTCAGCCATGTGGACATCGAGAGCCGTCATTACGTGCTGTCCGCCATTCGCAACATCACTCAACTCAAGCAGGCTCAGGAGGAACGGGAGCAGCTGCATCGCAATATCCGGCTGCTGCTCGAATCCACCGCCGAAGGGCTCTATGGCGTCGATCGCGACGGGCGCTGCACCTTCGTCAATCCGGCCGGAGCGGCCATGCTGGGCTATCCCGTGGACGAACTCATCGGGCAGCCCATGCACGCCATGATTCACCATTCCCGCGAAGACGGGTCTCCCTACCCGCCGGACACCTGTGCCCTGGAGCGCGTCGTGCTGACGGGAGAAGGCTGCCGGCTGAGTGAAGAAGTCTTCTGGAAAAAGAACCGGACCGCTTTCCCGACCGAAATCGATGCCCGCCCTATCTACGAGGACGGAGCCCTGACCGGCGCCGTCGTGGCCTTTACGGACATTTCCGAGCGCAAGCACGCGGAGCTGGCACTCGCCACAGCCAGCGCCATTCTCAAAGAGCGCAACAAGGAGTTGACGGAGGCCCACGATCGCGCCCTCGCGGCCACCCGCGCCAAAAGCGAATTCCTCGCCACGATGAGCCATGAGATCCGCACCCCCATGAATGCTATCATCGGCATGGCCGAACTCCTGGCCGACACGCCGCTGACGGAAGGGCAGGCCGATTATGTCCGGCGCTTCAGCCGGGCAGCCCATGCCCTGCTCGATCTCATCAACAACATCCTGGATCTCTCCAAGATCGAAGCCGGTCACATCGAATTGGAAACGATTCCATTCGACCTTGGCGACCTCATCGAAAGCACCGCCGAACTGATGGCGGTCCGCGCCCATGCGAAGGGGCTTGAATTGGTCGCCCATATCGACCCGGCAGTCCCCGATCTGGTCCTTGGCGATCCGACCCGCGTCCGGCAGATTGTGGCCAACCTGCTCAACAACGCCCTCAAATTTACCGAGCAGGGCCGCATCGTCGTGCAGGTCGAGCCGGACCGTTCACGCAACCTCCCGGATGTGATCCACTTGACCGTGGCCGATACCGGCATCGGGATTCCGGACGACAAATGCCAGGTCATCTTCGAAGACTTCACTCAAGTCGACTCCTCCACCACCAGGAAATATGGCGGCACCGGGCTCGGCCTGAGCATCAGCGCGCGTCTCGCGGAAATGATGGACGGCCAAATTTGGGTGAATAGCGCCGCCGGGCAGGGCAGCACCTTCCACGTACTCCTCCGGCTTCCACCGTCCACAAACGGAATCGCACCGGAAAAACCGCGGGCCGCCGGCCTGGCAGGACGGCGCATCCTGATGGTCGATGACAACGACACCACCCGTCTGATCGTCCGAGAACTGGTCACCCGCGCCGGTGGGGAAATTGTCGAAGCGGAGAATGGACCGGCCGCGCTGGCCCGCCTCCAGCAACTTCACACGGACACGCACGCACTGGACTTGCTCGTCCTCGACAGCCAGATGCCCGGCATGGACGGCTATGAACTGGCCCGGCAGATCCAGGCGTCCTCCGACTGGACGCCCGTTCCAATCCTGATGCTGACCTCGGATCCGCGCAAGCCCGGCACAACCGAAGCCACGGCCTACCCCCACGCCACCAAGCCCATCCGCCGGACCATCTTGCTCGACCAGATGCGCGCTCTTGTGAATGCGCCGACGGTGGCATTACCGATGCCTCCATCCGATCCGGCCCCGGCCCCGGCGCCTGATCCTCTCCCAGCTGGGAGGGTGCGAATCCTGCTGGTTGAAGACCTGGAGGACAACCGCGAGGTAATCGCGCTCTTCCTGAAACATCGCCCCATTGCCTTGGACATGGCTGAAAACGGAGTGGACGCCGTGAACAAATTCAAAGCAGGGCAGTACGACCTTGTTTTGATGGATATTCAGATGCCGGTCATGGACGGCTATGCCGCGACAGCCGCCATTCGGGCCTGGGAACAGGAGCACCAACGAACACCAACGCCCATTATCGCCCTCACGGCGAACGCCTTTCAGGACGATATCGAGAAAAGCCTGGCCGCCGGCTGTAGTGCGCACCTGACCAAACCGATAAAGAAAACAGTCTTGCTGGAGGCGATTCGCACACATACCACTGTGCCGTCTCATCAAAAAGCCGCATAACTGGAGCCATGGCTGAGAAACCACACCAACGCACCTCGCGCACCAACCACTTCAGTCTCCCTCGCGCACCCTTACGCGAAGGCGAAGGAGGGCCGATCGATGTCTCGTACAATTCTGTGCGTTGAAGACGAACCCGATACCGGCGCACTCCTTCAGGCCACCCTTGAGCGCGCAGGCTATGCCGTCGTGCGGGCCGCCGATGGCCGCCAGGCGGTTTGTCTCATTGAAACCACGCTGCCGCCGGCGCTGATCCTGCTCGATGTTGTCGTGCCCTATGTCAATGGATTTGAATTGCTCGCCGGATTGCGCCGGAATCCTGATTGGCAGCATGTCCCGATCGTCATGGTCAGCGCCGATCATTATCAACCGGACATCGAGCGGGCGCTGGCCGAAGGGGCCAATGCCTATGTCGTGAAAACGCCCGGCTTCCAGGATTTGGTTGAAACGGTACACCGGCTGCTGCCTTCTCCAAGCCTCGAAGCGGCAACCGAGCCCGCACCAGAGCTGGCCTGTGTCGGGGCGGAGTCCCCTGCCCCTCCCCGGCGGCGGATCACGAAACAGAGCCCGGCTCCCCAGCGCAAAAAAACGAAAAAGGCTTCGTAACGGACGCCGCTTGCGTCATTCTTAGAAAAGGCCGAAACGATTATTGCGCGGGCGGCACGGCTCCGCCTTTCAACCGGCCCTATGAAGATTACGATGAGGAGATGGTCTGATGAGCACCATGCCCCCCAACCAGCCGGCAACCATTGGCGAGGCCTTGATCGTCCATGTCGAGGCGGATTTTGAACCGTTGCTGCCGAAATTCATGACGAACCGGAAAAAGGAAGTGGTCACGATGCGCGAGGCCCTGGCGCAGCAGGATTTCGAGACCGTGAGGAAAGTCGCCCATGGCATGAAGGGCGCCGGCGGCAGCTATGGCTTCGACCGGGTCACGGCCATGGCGGCCGTCATCGAGCAAGCGGCAAAAACTGGAACCAGCCCAACCATTGAGGCCGAGCTGGCACAACTCGGTCATTACCTGGAACAGGTCCAGGTCGTGTTCGACTAAATGCGACCCTCGACGAGGCCGGAGGAGCTATGAGCGTAACACATCAACCGGGCAAACCCACTTTGCTGATGGCCGAGGACGAAGAAGACACGGCTAGCCTGCTGCGCTTCCTGCTGGAACGGTCCGGCTACCAGGTCGTCCATGCGCCGGACGGGAAACAGGCGCAGCAGTTGATCGACACCATGCCGACGCCCAACCTGGTGTTGCTGGACATCATGCTCCCGCATATGAGCGGGCTGCAATTGCTCCCCTACATCCGCAAGAAACCGGAATGGAAACAGGTGCCGATCATCATGCTCACCGCCGATTCCAGCGAACACGACATTCAACAGGCCCTGGCCTCGGGCGCCAATGACTATATGGTGAAGCCGTTCAACCCTCGGGAGCTCTCCGCGCGCCTCAGCCGGTTCCTCAAACCGGCAGTCTAACGCCAGGACCATGAGGGCCCGACGTGGCTGAAACCACGCTATCAACTTCCATCAATAACATCGCCTGGCTCGCCACGCTCATCCTCCATGCCCTGATCCTGGTGCTGTTGACGTGGACCCTCATCATTCGCCACCTGCGCACCGCGACCGATCGGCGCCGCAAGGCCATGGTCGCGGTCTGGCGGCCGATCCTGGCAGAAAGTCTCATCGAAGCCCCAGCGTCGCTTCCCTCCATTCATCCCCGTGATCGGATCCTGTTTCTCTATCTTTGGAATCACCTGCAGGAATCCATCAAAGGAGAATCATCCGAGGAGCTCTGTGCCATCATCCACCGCACCGGGATGGATACGGTCGTGCGCCACTTTCTTGCCACAGGCACCATGCGGCAGCAACTGCTGGCCATCGTCACGCTCGGCCACTTGAAAGATGCCTCCGTCTGGACACAGTTGGCCGAACTGGCCCACGCCGATAACGCCTTTCTCTCGATCGAAGCCGCGCGTGCCCTCGTACGGATCGATGCCCCGCACGCCATTCCCGCCTTAGTCCCGCTGATTGCGCAACGGGCGGATTGGTCGCCGCTGAAAATCCTGGCGATCTTGCAGGACGCCGGGGACGAGCTCGTCGCCCGCGCCCTCGGGGAAGCGGCCCAGCACGCGCCGCCGGTCATTGCGGCCCGCCTGATTCGATTCCTCGCGTCCATTCGCAACCACCGCGCCTTGCCGCTGATCCGTCCCTTGCTCCTCCGCCAGCCGCTGCACGAAGACGTGCTGGCCAGCTGCCTGACGCTCTTCGGACAATGCAGCGATCCGCGCGACCTCCCGACCGTGCGGCAATACCTTACCCATCCCACATGGTTCATCCGCGTCCAAGCCGCCACCGCGCTGGGGAAAATGGGCATCGAAGAAGATGAAGACCGGCTGAAGGGACTCTTGACGGACTCCCACTGGTGGGTGCGCTACCGCGCCGCGGAAGCGCTCTCCCTGCTGCCGTCGATGACCGACGACAAACTCTCGACGCTCGTGCAAACCCTGCCGGCGACGGAAGCCAGAAAAGTCCTGACACCGTTTGTCGCCAAGCGTATTGAAGCCTCCCTGATCACGGTGCCGCCCCTCTCCGCCGCGTAGTCCGGCAGACCACCCGCCGGAGCCCTACCAATGATAGATGAGGTTCATGTTCCCGCCACGCCGGACATAGAGAAGGCCCCGGTCTTCGTAGTAGCCGGAGGCCTCGGCAGAAAACCGTTCGTTAATTGGCACCATGACGCCGCCCTGGATGGTCCGGCTGCCGATGCGGGTAAAGTCCTGCGTCGCCACAATCCGCTCACCTGAGGTTCCGAATGAGCCGGAAGCAAACACCTGCATGCGATCGGCCGGGCGCCAGGTCAACTGCGACGACAGTGTCACCGCGCCGGTGTTGGGAATGGCATAGAGTTTTTCCGTAAGCCAGACATTGAGCGGCAAAAAGATCGTCAACCCGGGCATGAGCAGATCGATGTCGTCCTTCTTGTAATTCAAGCGGCGGTACCCGAACGATGCCTCGATCGGGGCTAACGCCGAATGGAGGCCGCCGAGCCCCTGATGCACGTCGCCGACAAACGAGTAATTGGGAGCGAAGCTGGGGTTGATGGTGCCCTGCGCCGCCACATAGCCCCAAGCGCGCGGCCATAATGGACTGTAGAGTTCGGCCGAAACCGGCGTATCGTGAGCGCCGAACCGGTTGATCGGCTCGGCCCGCACCACCAGCGTGTGATCGCCGATCGGTTTCGCCACTTCAAACAAGAAGTCCCGCTCATTGGGAATCCCCTTGGTATAGGAATAATGTCCGTATCCGATTTTGGCATAATCGCGATAGGGCAGCCGCAACCCGGTCAATCCCTGTCCGACGGCCGCCTGCGGCGAAACCAGGAGCTCGGATTTGACGGCCTGAAGCTGCCGTTCGATGTCGGGATCGTGCGTCTCTGCGACAAGCGCTTCGTACTGCGCCAGCGCGTCCGCCCGATGCCCTTGCCAATGCGCCAGTTCGGCCAAGCCCCGCCGGGCATCGACATGCTGGGGATCGGCCTGCAATACCTTTTCATAGAGCCGTTGCGCCTCGCCAAACTGTTTCTCCCAGGACAGCACCCGGGCCAGCGCGACTCGTGATTCCTGATCCTCGGGATGCCGGCGCAGCACCTCGCGATATAACGAGGCCGAATCCGCATGGTTTCCCTGCCAGGCCAGCACCCGCGCCAGCCTCGTGCGAACCTCATCGTCGTCCGACCGAACAGCTAAGGCCTCGCGATAGGCGGCCGCCGCTTCCGGATAGCGGCCCTCCGTTTCAAACGCACGGGCGAGTTCGAGAACACGGGCCGTCTCCGTCTGAACTGGCACGTGACTGGACGGCGGCGGCTGTGCCGACGCAAGGTCCGTCTTCAACGAGCGGAGGCGGGCTGCCACCTCGGCGTCGCCCGTTGCGGCTAACGCCTGTTCGTAAAACGGCACGGCCTGGTCTGGATGCCCGCTCCAGAGCAACACGTCCGCCAAGCCGGTGAGGGCCTCACCATTGTGCGGCTCATCGCGCAGCACCAGTTCGTACTGTTCCTGGGACGCGGCGAACTGTTTCTGCCAGGCCAACACCCGCGCGAGGCCGATTCGGCTGTCATGATCGAGCGGATGCCGATCCACGACCGCGCGATACAACGCCACCGCTTCGTCATAGTGGCCTTGCCATGCGAGCAATTTGGCAACCGTCGCGCGCACCTCGTCATTGTCAGGCTGCGCCTCCAAGTAGGCCCGATAGGCCGCGAGCGCCTCCGGATACTGCTTGGCCGCCTCAAGCTGTTTCGCCCGTTCCAATGCCTGGCGCGGCCTGGCGGGATGGGATCTGGCCTCTGCCCCGGCGGCGACACCGCACGGCCCGCCCAGACCGCTCAACGCGATCAGCAACAAAAAGAAGCCGGCAGCCTTATTCCGTGAGCGCCTGAAATCCATCGAGATCATGAATGATCACTCCTGCGAAACTGCGATGCGGCAGGGTCTCCCGCAACGTCTGTATCGCGGCAGCCACCTCGGCCCTGGAACGGCCGGCAAACGTGAGCCGCTCGGGTCTGACCGTGATGCGGTGATGGATGCGATACCAGTCATGGCGATGGCCGTCGGCCACAGCCAAGGGGACGGGCGCAAGGGCCAACCATTGCCGGTCATAATCGAGCACCGCATCGGCCATGTCGGGACGGAGGGCTCGCGTGAGGATCACGCGGCGCTCAACCGGCAACACCGTCGTCTCCAGGGCCAGCCAGACCGGGGCTCCGATCAGATCCCCATAGCGCAAGGTATCGTCAGCAATTTCGGCGAGTTCGTCAAGATTTGTCCGATAACTCATCACCGCCACTTCATCGACGCGATCCATGACGGCGTAGGCCAACGGCCGGCCGCCGACGGTTTTCGCGGTCAGCCAAAACGGGATCACCATCGACAGCTTGGTGCGTCCTCCGATCACCTCCTTGAGAAGATCGATTGTCTCCAAGTAGCGGCGCGGACCCGAGTCATCACCAAAAAATCCCGGCAGCAGATAGGGCTCGAGGTCAAGCTGAATGCCGGCCAGGGCGCGCGGGGCAATGAGATGCAGCACCTTTCGTATCTTCTGTGCCAGCGGCCGCGGATCCTGTATGGCTTCGGGATACCCATCGAGTGCCAGGGCCTCGATGCCGGCCTGCTGCACCCTCACGAACAGCCGCGCATAGGCCGCCCACAACGCGTCATCGTCCGACAACGCCGGCATCTGTATCAGGATGCGTGAACACCCCTGACGTTGGCATGCCGCCAGCGCAGATTCCGGATCCGCCGCCGCCGCACGGTAGCCCCACACCCAAAACCCGGTCTGAATAGGCCGCGGCGCGGCGGCCGGCGCCTGAATCAATTCCAATTGTTCCAGCACCACGCGTGCACTCGGATCGTCCGTCAATACGACCAGCGCCGTCAGCTGCCGCACATCCACCTACCGCCCGATGGACCGCAACGGGATCGTCAGATCGAACGATCCGGTAACCGCCGCCAGCGGCACGCTCTCCTCCTGCCGCGTCGAGGCCCGGTCTTCCACGGCCAGCACGACATGGCCGGCCGCCTGCCCCCGGAGATGCACCAGGCCGTAAGAGAGGACGTCCAGCGAGCCCCCGCCAGGCTGAAGGGCCATCCGCTGGCCGCAATGCCCCCTCTGCCCCTCATGAACGGTCAATTCAACCGAGACCGCCCCTTCCTTCTGGCTAATCTCCCCCCGGCAAGGACCAAAGACCTGGGGCGGCTCCAGAAACGGGACCAAGTCAAGAACGGGCATAAACGGCCGATAAGGAAGAGACGGAGTAGTGTCGGGAGGACCGTTGAGCGTCACGGAGGGGGTTGTCTGCTCTCCGAGATAGGACAACTCGATCTCCTGCACCGAGGGGGGGATGGGGCCTGAGAGCGGAATCTCGATGGATTGGACGACAGACGTTGCGAGCAGGAGCGCTGAAACCACCAGCCCCAGGACGGACGCAGGGCCTCCGCCTCGACGCCGGGGGACAACACCGGACGCGCCAGACCGGCGAAACCTTCGTCCTGTTCGCACAAGGCGGATACGGAACCGATAAGACAGCATGAGACTTGAGACCATCATCGCACTCTGTGAGTGGCTGTTCCTGCTCTATCTTCTCGGCCTGACGGCGGGATACTTGATGCTCGACCTCGTGGCCGCCGTCCATCTCCGCAGTTATATGGAAGAGCGGGCCCTCGCCAATCTGCCGCACGGCTACACCGGCTTTGAACCCCAAATCAGCGTGCTGGTTCCCGCCTATAACGAAGAAGCGACCATCGCCGCGTCCGTGCGGTCACTCCTCCAGCTCAGCTATTCGGAATTTGAAATCATCGTCGTGAACGACGGATCCAAGGATCGCACGCTGGCGGTGCTGATCGATGAGTTCGCCTTGGTGCCCTTCCCTGAAGCCTATGACCTGCGCCTCCCCACCAAACCGATCCGCACCGTGTACCACTCCACCGCCCATGCGAATCTGCGCGTGATCGACAAGGAGAACGGCGGGAAGGCCGACGCCCTCAATGCCGGCATCAACCTCTCACGCTATCCGCTGTATTGCGGCATCGACGCCGATTCCATTCTGCAACGCGACAGCTTGCAGCTGGTCGTCCAGCCCTTCCTCGACGATCCTCATACGGTCGCCTGCGGGGGAACCGTCCGCATCGCCAACGGCTGTGAAGTCACCAACGGCTTTCTGACCAAAGTGGGATTGCCCACTAATCTGCTGGCGCTCTTTCAAATCGTGGAATACCTGCGGGCCTTTCTCTTCGGGCGGCTCGGCTGGTCGCCCATCAATGCCATGCTCATCATCTCCGGCGCGTTCGGCCTGTTCCACAAGGATACCGTCGTCGGCATCGGCGGATACCGGCACGACACGATCGGCGAAGATATGGAGCTGGTTGTGCGGCTCCATCGCCACATGCGGCTCACAGGCAAACTCTACCGGATTACCTTTACGCCCGATCCGGTCTGCTGGACCGAAGCGCCGGAGGACCTCAAGACGCTCAAACACCAGCGCGTGCGCTGGCAGCGGGGCCTCTGTGAAAGTCTCACCCACAACCTCGACCTGCTCTGCCATCCCAAAGGCGGAGCCGTCGGATGGCTGGCCTTCCCCTTCATGGTCTTCTTCGAATGGCTCGGCCCGGCCATCGAAATCTTCGGCTACGTCTTTGTGACCATTGGGTTTATCGCCGGGTTTGTCTCATTCAACACCTGGCTCATCCTCCTGCTCGCCGCGATCAGCATGGGCATCTTATTGTCCGTCAGCGCGTTCTTCCTGGAAGAAATCTCCTTTCATGTCTATCCGAAACCCAAACATGTGCTCTTGCTGTTTCTGGGCTCCATTCTCGAGAACTTCGGCTACCGCCAATTAAACTCGCTCTGGAAACTCATGGGGCTCTATCAATGGATGCGGGGGAAAAAAGCCGCCTGGGGCACGATGACCCGCAAAGCGGCCTGGCAAACCCGCTGACCCAATCCCGCCATGGCAGCCGACCGGTTTTCCGCGGCTGATGGACGTGTAATACCCCGCCACTCCCGTCTGCTTGTGTAATAGGAACCGCTTCCTGTATACTGCGCTGTTACGCCTCACTGTCGAGGCGTCTTTTTTTTGACCGAGAGAAGACCACGACTATGACACAACACCGCGCCCCTCACGACCGCCGGAACGATATCCGGAACATCGCCATCATCGCCCACGTCGACCACGGCAAAACGACCCTCGTCGATGCCGTGCTGCGCCAGACCCACGTCCATCGCAAAATCGACGATATGGGCGAGCGCATCATGGATTCGATGGACCAGGAGCGGGAGCGCGGCATCACCATTCGCGCGAAGAACGCCAGCGTCACCTATAAAGGGGTGAAGATCAATATCGTCGATACGCCGGGCCATGCCGACTTCGGCGGCGAAGTGGAGCGCACCCTGCGCATGGTCGATGGGGTGCTGATCCTCGTCGATGCCAAAGAAGGCCCGATGCCACAGACGACCTTCGTGCTGCGCAAGGCCCTCGCGCTGGGACACAAGGCCATTGTCGTCATTAACAAGATCGACCGCCCCGATGCCGTGATCGACGACGTGGTGAACCGCACCTTCGATCTTTTCGTCCACCTGGGCGCCACCGACGAGCAGCTCGATTTCCCGATCGTCTACGCGGCCGCCATCAAGGGCCAAGCCACCTTGGACGTCAACAAACCGGGCACGGACATCACCCCGCTGCTGGATACGGTGCTCGAAAAGATCCCGGCTCCGGCCATCAATGCGACCGCGCCGCTGCAAATTCTCGTGCTCGCGCTCGTGCAGGACGCCTACAAAGGCAAGATGGGAATCGGGAAGATTCAATCCGGCTCGATTGCCCGCCGGCAGAACGTCATGCTGCTGGGCAAAGACGGCGCCCAAACCCTCGGAAAGGTTTCCGATCTGGCGGTCTATTCCGGCTTGGAACGAGTCGATACGGACAAGGCGGAAGCGGGAGAAATCGTCGCGGTGGCCGGCCTCGACGAAGTGAGCATCGGCGACACGATCGCCGACGCCGAAAACCCGATCGCGCTTCCGCGCGTGACGGTCGACGAACCGACCGTCCAAATGAGTTTCTCCGTCAATAACAGCCCCTTTGCCGGCCGGGAAGGCAAGTACCTCACGTCGCGCCACCTGCGCGACCGGCTCTTCAAGGAACTGGAAACCAACGTGTCCCTGCGCGTCAATGAAACGGACAGCGCGGACCGGTTCCTCGTGGCCGGCCGCGGCGAACTCCATCTCGGCGTCTTGATTGAGCAGATGCGGCGCGAAGGCTACGAACTCCAGGTCTCGCAGCCGGAAGTCATCATCCATCGCGACGCCGACGGCAAGGCCACGGAACCCTACGAGGAACTCACCATCCAGGTGCCGGAAACCTATCAGGGCGCCGTCATCGAAGAATTGGGCAAACGCCGCGGGGAACTGCGGCATATGCGCCTTATCCATTCCGACGTCGGCACGAGCGAGATGCATCTCGAATACCATATTCCCACCCGCGGGATCATGGGCTTGAAGAACATCCTGCTCGCGAAAACCCGCGGCACGATCATCATGCACCATGTGTTTGCCGCCTACGAACCGGCCGAAGAGCGGGATCTGCTGGTCTCGCCGCATGGCTCCCTGGTCGCCTGCGAAGACGGCACCAGCACCGGCTACGCCATCTTCATGGTGCAGGAACGGGGCACCATGTTCATCGGCCCCGGCGTGGACGTCTACCGCGGCATGGTCATCGGCGAAAACAGCCGGGACGAAGATCTGGACGTGAACGTCTGCAAAGAAAAACAGCTCTCCAACATGCGCGCGTCAGGGACCGACGAGGCCCTGGTCCTCACGCCTCCGAAGGAAATGTCGCTGGAGTTCGCGCTGGAATACATCGGCCCGGATGAGCTGGTTGAGGTGACCCCGCAGAACCTGCGTCTGCGCAAACGGCTGCTCAATGCGGATGAACGCCGCAGAGCCAAAAAATCAGGCAAATAGCGGACGCTCCCATGCGCATTAAGAAGAAAGCCCCGAAACCCTCGTCGAAACGGCCCCCGCTCTATTTCATCGGCTATCGTGGCACCGCCCCGGCCACCGATGAACTCAAGATCTGGTATGACCGGGAATACGGCGGCCCTCTGGTGATTCGGCCGGAGACCGGCGCCCCGGAATCGTGGCAGGCCACGCATGGCCCCTGGTCGGCGCACGTCGTGATGCCCTTGCCCGCGACACACACCGCCGATATCGTGAAAAACATGGCCTGGGAACATGACCAGATGGGGGCCATCGCCCCCTCCATCGTGCCCAATCGCGACATGCCCGACACCGTGCTCTTTGCGGCCCGCCTCGCGCGCGGTCTGACCCTCTTGACGCAAGGCACGGCGTACGACATCGCGACCCAAGCCTATCTCAATCCGTCCGACTGGCAGAACCGGACCCTTGCCAGCTTCCTGGTGGACGACCACATCGCCATTACCCATAACGATGCCGCGAAGCCTGATCAGATCTGGTGCCATACGCTGGGCCTGACCAAATTCGGCCTCGATGAAATTGAAACGTTCTACGGGAAAGGCCTCTCCGAAAACGCCGCAAAGGATTTGCTGACCGAGTCGGCCAATGAACTGCTCCGCATCGGCCAATCGCCCAAAGTCGGCACGGCCTTTCGCCTGCCTCTATTAGGGCGCACCATCCGGATCGTCAATCACCGGACGACGGCGCCAACCGGGCGCATGATCGGGTTTCGAGAACTCCAATGATAAGCAAATCTTCTATCAGTTCGAGGGGTTAGCGCACGAGACCTAGCCCCATAGGCCTTCAGGTCCGTTGACAAGCTTTCAAACCACAAGGTACAAAGTTCGAGGTTTTCATAGGGGTCTCTCCAACTGAGAGCTCATTTCCGTCACCATATAGCGCAGCGATGTTCGCAAAGGAGGATCTGCAATGAGCGATGTAGCACCGGAAATCAAGGTGGGCGATACAGCACCGGACTTTAACCTGAAGGACCAGGATCAGCAAGACGTGAAGCTGAGCGACTTTCGGGGCAAGAAGAACGTCGTCCTCTGCTTCTACCCGCTGGACTGGAGCCCGGTCTGCCAGGGTGAGAACAAGTGCCTGACCGACGACTTCCCCAAGTTCCAATCGGCCAATGCCGAGCTGTTCGGCGTTAGCTGCGACAGCTTCTTCTCCCATAAGGCCTGGGCCGATTCCATGGACCTCAAGCACCGCCTCCTGTCCGATGTCCATCGGACGACCGCCAAGGCCTATGGCCTGTACTTCGAGCCGCTGAACTGCTCCAAGCGCGCGACCGTCATTGTCGACAAGAACGGCAAGGTGGCCTACGTGAAGGTGCAGGAAATCAAGGTGGCCCGCGAGGATAAGGACATTCTCGCCGCCCTCGCGAAACTCAGCTAATCATCCGTCCTGAGTGCTGAGCTGGGGAGCCCTGCTCGCCAGCCTCAGCACTCACCATTCAGCACACAGGGCTTCTTATGAGCACGGTCCTCGACGTCAGAGACGACAACTACAAAGAGTTCACCGACAGCCCTGCGGCGGTCGTCGCTTATGGGCTCGCCACCTGTGAGCCATGCAAGCAATACGATCCGATCCTGGAAGAAACGGCCGCGAAGTTTCCCGGCATCAAGGTGGGAAAAGCCAAGATGCATGTGCCAGGCCGCTGCCGCGAGATTAAAAAATCACATACCTTTGAGACCTACCCCACGACCCACTTCTTTGCAAACGGCGCCCTCCTCCTGACCCGAGAAGGCGTGGTAAACCCGGCCGAGCTGGCCGCCCTGATCACGGACCATTTGCTCAAATAGTTCGTCTGGCTAGGCGTTGCGCCGGCGGCACTCCCGGAATCGCCCTTCTGCTTGACTGGCCACAGACATGTAGTAATGTCATGTGAGCCCGCATGAGCTCGAAACCTGGCGGGCCTTTCGGCATGCAATAAGACATTGGCAACACACCCATTTCCAGAGGCCTAGCGGATGTCGTCACCATCGTCTTCCTCCCCGTCGCCCAACGTCCCGCAGTACGATGCACAGGCGCTGCTCAACTCGCAGCCGGTCATCGTCACCGTCATCGACCCCGCCACCCATCACGTGCAATTTCAGAACGAGACCGGGCTGAACAAATTCGGCAATATCGCCGGAAGCGCCTGTTATGAGAAAATCGCCGGATGCCCGGCGCCCTGCGACTTTTGCCGGATGCCCGAAGCGCTGCACCACGGCGCGGTCGTTTCCAGCGAAGTGCCGCTGCCGGGCAATCAGTTTCTCCTCGTTCATTGGTCGAAAGCCACGACCGCAGAAGGCCAGACCCACATCATCGAGACGATCGCCGATATCACCGAGCACAAACGCACCGAACAGGCGCTCCATCAGTCGCAGAAAATGGAAGCCGTGGGCCGGCTGGCCGGGGGCATCGCCCACGACTTCAACAATCTCATGATGGTCGTGATCGGCCATGCCCATCGTGTCATGCAGCAGCTGGGCACCCATCCGGCGGCGCGGGAAATCGACATGATCAGCCAGGCCGGGTTGCGCGCCGCCGCGCTCACGAAAAAACTCCTGACCTTCAGCCGCCGGCAGGTATTCGAACCCAAGGAACTGGAGATCAACACGGCTATCCGCGACATGGAAGATCTGCTCCAGCGGATGATCGGCGAACATGTCCAGATGGTCGTGGTCCTGCACCCGGAGGCAGGCTATGTCTTGATGGACCCCGTCCAGCTCGAACAAATCATCATGAACCTGGCGGTCAACGCCCGCGACGCCATGCCGGACGGCGGCCTGCTCAATATCGAAACGGATCACGCCGAGCTCGACGAATCGTTCACCCGGCTGCATCCGGGCGCCACCGCCGGCTCCTTCGTGAAAATCGTCGTCCAAGATGCCGGATGCGGGATGGATGCCGACACGCTGGCCCATATTTTCGAGCCCTTCTTCACCACGAAAGGCCCGGACAAAGGCACCGGACTCGGCCTGGCCACGGTCTATGGCATCCTGAAGCAAAGCCGCGGCTACATCGATGTCGCCAGCCAGCCGGGGAAAGGCTCACGATTTACTGTCTACCTCCCACGCGTGGAGGGGGAGCCTGCCGCCGCGCCGGTGGCCTCGATCGCCACCAAGCCAGCGGCCGCACAGGAAACCATTCTGCTCGTCGAAGACGATGACAGCATCCGCGCGCTCATCTCGACAGTCCTGCAAGACCAGGGGTATCAGGTGCTGGCGGCCGAAGACGGCGTGCAGGCCCTGCAACGCCTGCAAGTCCACAAGGGCCCCTGCCATCTGGTCATTACCGACGTCATCATGCCCCGCATGAAGAGCACGGTGCTCATCGAAAGCGTGAGAACCATGAAGCCGGAAGCCCGGGTGCTGTATATGTCCGGTTATGGAGGCGACACGCTGCAGGCCAACGGCATTCTCGAAGACACCGCCTTTTTACAGAAACCGTTCCTGCCCACCACACTCGTCGAGAAAGTTCGGGAACTTCTCAAAGCCTCCCCCGCGCGCTAAGGCTACCGGTGCACACCTCAAGAAAACCGCCTTACTAACCGATATCTATTCGCGAGCGGAATCCCGTCTCCACATCAACCCCGTCGTCAATCAGCTATGACTCCGCGCTCAATATCGGCGTCACAAGCGCCCCGTTGAGCCTAACGCAATATACGCAGGCACCCAGTGAATTCTGCCCTTGCCCCACAACCGGACGACCTGTTCGGCCTCGTCTTCGAGGCGGCGCCAAGCGGCATGCTCTTGGTCAACCAAACAGGCCTGATCGTACTCGTCAATACTCAAGTCGAGCGCCTATTCGACTACTCCCGGCAGGAGCTGCTCGGGCAGCCGATTGACACGCTGATCCCGGAACGCTTCCGGAGACAACACCCGGACCATCTCCGCACATTTTTCACGTCCCCCTCAGTGCGCGCCATGGGGCAAGGGCGCGACTTATACGGGCGGCGCAAAGACGGCACTGAATTTCCCGTCGAAATCGGGTTGAATCCGGTACCACTCCCCCACGGCTTTCACGTACTGACGTCGATCGTCGATATGACTGAGAGGAAACAATCCGCCGTAGCCCTGCAGCGCGCCCATGACGAATTGGAACACCGGGTTCATGAACGGACGGCACAGATACGCGAGGTACAAGCAGCGCTGCAACAGAAACTCGCCGAACACACGCGGACAGAACAATCCCTGCACGAGACCCACCAACTCCTTCAGTCTGTGATCCAGACCGCCCCTATTCGCATCTTCTGGAAAGACCGCCATTCACGCTATCTCGGGTGCAATCAACAGTTCGCCAATGATGCAGGCCTGGCCTCTCCCCAACAGCTCATCGGGAAAGACGACTCGCAGCTCGTGTGGCACGCGCAGGCCACGCTCTATCAGGCCGATGATCGCCACATCATGGATTCCGGCGTGCCTAAGCTAAGTTTTGAGGAACCGCAAACAACACCGGATGGCCGCCAGATTTGGCTCCGCACCTCCAAAGTTCCACTGAGGAATAGCGCCCGTGAGATTATAGGAATACTGGGAGTCTACAGCGATATCACCGCGCAGAAACAGGCCGAGCTGGCCACGCGCGAAGCGCTGGCCACGCTGGACTCCACAGCGGACGGGATCTTCATCTTCGATCCCCAGACGTTGCAATTCAGCTACGTGAACGAGGGCGCTGCCCAGCAAACGGGATACAGCCGCGAAGAATTGCTGCGCATGACGCCATTGAACCTCAAGCCGGACTTCGATGAGCCGGGATTCCGGACAATGATGGCCCCGCTCATTAGCAATCAATTACGAATCCAGACCTTCACGACCATCCATCGAAAGAAAAACGGCGCAGATCTTCCCGTGGAGGTGAACCTTCAATACTTTGGATCGGGAACGGCTCAGCCTCGCCTTATCGCCATTGTCCGCGACATCACTGAACGCAAACAGGGAGAGGCCGCGTTGCGAGACAGTGAGGAACGCCTCCGCCTCGCCATGGAAACGGCACGCATGGGCGCCTGGGACTGGAACGTCGCAGCCAACCACGCCACCTACTCCCATACCCTCGGCCCGCTGTTCGGCTTGCCGCCCGGCGCGCAACATGCCACGCTCGATGAATTCTTGCTGGCCATCCATCCGGAGGACCGAGCGCGAGTCGGCCAGGCCTTAACGCAGTCGCTCGAGTCCGATGTGCTCTATTGCGAAGAATATCGCACCGTCTGGCCCGACAACACCGTGCATTGGCTGAGCGACCGGGGACAAATCTACCGGGACCAGTCCGGCAGGCCTGTCCGCATGATCGGAGTCATCACGGATATCACCGACCGCAAACTGGCCGAGGCCAGCCTCAAACGGACGGAGGAACAGCTTCAGCAAATGCAGAAGCTGGAAGCCGTGGGCCGCTTGGCCGGCGGCGTTGCGCACGACTTCAACAACCTGCTCACCGGCATCAATGGCAACGTCGAATTGCTTCTCAAGCAAGTGGAACCCTGGAGCCCGCTCTACCAGCGGCTGGAGACTGTCCGAACCACAGGCCAAAAAGCGGCTAAGATCACGAAACAACTCCTCACGCTTGGCCGGCAACACATCGCTCAACCGGAACGGCTCAATCTCAACGGCGTCATCGAGAATATGGCCGACATCCTTCCCCAAATCCTCGGTGAAAATATCCGGCTGACCCTTGCGCTGGCCCCCACCCTCGGCATCATCAGCGCCGACCCCGGACAACTCGACCAAATTCTGCTGAACCTCGCCACCAATGCGCGTGATGCCATGCCATCAGGAGGGACGCTGGCCATCGAGACGACGAATGTCAGCAGCCCCTCCCCGGCCGTTCAGTTAGTCGTTCGGGACACCGGCCAGGGCATGAGCCCTGACGTTCAAGCGCACATTTTTGAACCATTTTTCACAACCAAAGAATTCGGCAAAGGGACCGGGTTAGGCCTGGCAACTGTCTATGGCATTATGGCCCAAAGCGGAGGTACTATTGGGGCAATCAGTGCCCTCGGCAAGGGTACGACCTTTACCCTGACCTTTCCCCGTGTCGATACAGAGGCGGTACGCATCGTGGAGCAACCGGATTTCCCAAAAGCGGCGACGCAGACGATCCTGCTGGTCGATGACGACATCATCGTGCGGGAGATCGCGCGGGAGATGCTGACGATGCAGGGCTATCAGGTCCTGGAGGCGCCGAACGGCCAAGAGGCGCTCCAACAGATGGCCGCCGCGGCAAGTCCCATCCACCTCCTGGTAACCGATATCATGATGCCGGGGATGAACGGGCGCGAACTCGCTGAACAGCTGCTCGCCAAACAGCCGACTCTCCGCGTGGTTTTTATGTCCGGGTATAATGAAGACGAACTCTTGCGCAAAGGCATCTCCAGCCAGTCGGTCACCTTTGTGGCCAAGCCCTTTACCATCAACAGCCTGTCGTCTGCCGTGAAAGCGGTGCTGGACGGGCACAACAACCCCTAAGACCGCCCCGCGCACCGCTCCGGACCCACCGCGTCATGTATTCTTGAGTGTCTATCAGGAAGAACCGGCGGCGAATTAGCCGGCGTACTCGAAGGTCAGATCACGGGTTTGGACGAGGCTGACTTTCTGCAACCTCCCGCCGGACACCAGGCTGGCCAGACGTTCCCAGATCACCTTGGCCAGCTGATCGCCCGTGAGAGACGACATCCCCAGCACCTCGCCCAGATGGCGCCGATCGAAGGGCTGCAGCACCTGCGCTTGCATCAGCCGATCCAGCGCCCCGATGTCCGTCACCATGCCGGTGACCGGATCAATGGCGCCATGCACCGTGACAAAACAATCCCAGGTGTGCCCTTGATGCCCGTCCAGCACCGCCGTGAACGAATAGCGCCGGGTGACGCTGGCCACATCCGGCCCGCCCGCCGCCGTGATCTCAGCCGAAAGATCTTCATCCTCCCAGAGGCGAATCTGGTGCAGCGCCCCGATGTCCGGCTGCGACTCCAGCTTGCTCCACAACACCCGGGCGATATTTTCCGAGGTCGGAATCCGGCTGGTGAAATAGGGCATGTCCAGGTTGAAATTCTTATGGTCGAACTCCTCGATCATATCGAGCAGCACCCGCTTCAGGTCGAAGAGGTTGATGACCATGCCGGTCTTTGGATCCACGTCACCGGCCACCGTCACTTCGAGCATATAGTTATGGCCATGGGCCGGCGGATTGTAGCAGGCGCCAAAAACCGCACGGTTTTTCGCCTCGTCCCATTCCGGCTTGACATACCGATGCGACGACGAAAACTCGATGCGCTTCATGAGTGAGACTGTAGACATGCTTATCCTCTATCCGCAATGGTCATAGCTGTCAGGATGCTCAAACAGGCCATCCAGCAAGGCCGCAGGCTATGCAAGGCCGCAGGCGTACCCTTGGGAGTACGTTGAGGATTCTTGCGAGCCGAGAACGAAGCCGGCGGCATTTTTCAGCATCCTGCAAGATCCAGAAGCCATTCTTCCCTCATACTGCCCGACACCGGCGCCTCTGCCCGATAATCACCATGCTGCACCGTCATCGAAACCGGCTGGCGCAAATCGGCAAACGCGGCCTTCATGGAAGCGGTCGGCCGAAACCGCACGAAATGCACGGCACTGATTTTGGTCTCATGGCTATGGCCGCCCTCGAATTCGCCAAAGACCCGCTCATCCCCCGCCACAATCGCCACCTTCTGGCCGTGATCCAAGCCCATAAAGGCATCGAGCCACTGTTTCATGTTGGCTTCATCCGTAATCTCGATCAAGAGCGTCGCGCTCAATTCACCCGTCGCAGGTAAAAGGGCATTATACACATCCAATTCTTCCTGCACTTTCGCGGGATCAACAATCTGCTCGACGCGGACCATCTCCTGGATCTGAAACTGAAGCGTCTCCCGATTCTCGAACACCAGCGTGATCAGCGGGCCAATAGACATACGCCGCCGCTGTTTGAGCGCAATGATGCGGCGGCGGAACGCCTCCCGCTGCCGCTCATACTCGGCGGCAGGGATCATCTCTTCTGGCAACAATGGCTTCATCATTCGTCTCTCGCCCTCTTATTTCCGATCACTCGTCACAACGTCTACGATGGCAATCCGTAGGCATCCCGCACGATCTGGATGGGATGCTTGGCCGGTTTCCCGCCAACATGCGCCGACGCGCCGGCCTGATCGAGCTGCAACCCGGCCAGCGGACAGTCCGACGCCACAAGATCGGCAGGGGCTTGCTCGATGGCCCGCACGGCCTTCTTGGCAATCGTCATCGAGAGGGGGAAAAATTCCGTCTTGGCGGACCAGGACCCGTCGTGACCGGAACATTTCTCGATCACCTCGACCTGCGCCCCGGCGCACTCCATCAACTCTTTCGACTTGAACCCGATGTTCTGGTCGCGGAGGTGGCAGGGAATCTGGTAGGCCACGCGGCCCGGCTTGTTCACAAAATCCGTCGCGAGCGCCCCCTCGCGCTTCAGCTTCATCAGGTATTCGCAGATATCGAAGGTGTGTTCGCTGACGGTCTTGGGTTCGTCCCCGGCAAGCAATTCCGGATATTCCCGCTTGAGCATGAGACTGCAACTGGGCACCGGCACGACGATATCGTATCCCTGCTCGACCCACGGAAGCAGCGAACAGACATTCGCCTGCGCCGCTTTCTGCATCGCCACCGCATCGCCGAGATCGAAGGACGGCATCCCGCAACATTGCTGATCCGGCACCACGACCTGCACGCCGTTTTTTTCCAGCACCTGCACCGTCGCCTTCCCCACATCGGAGGCCTGGTAGTTCACCAGGCAACTGGCAAATAACGCCACCTTCTTCTGCGACGGCTTGGTGGGAGACGGCGCGGGCCGGCGGTGAAACCAGCGCACAAACGTGTCCGATGAAAAGTGCATGATGCAGCGGTCGCGATGCACGCCCAGGACCCGCTCCATCACCTGACGCAGGCCGCCAAGCGACAACGCCCAATTGGTGAGCGGCGCCACGATCGTGGAGAGGCGCCCGATTATATCCGTCTGGACTAACAGACGATCCCGCCAGCGCACGCCCCGCTCCGCGGCAAACCGTTGCTTCCACAAGACCATGAGCTTGGGAAAGTCCAGCGCGTATTGATGCGGCGGCGTATAGGGGCAGTGGTTGTAACAGAGCTTGCAGTAATAGCACTCGTCGACCACCCGCTGATGCTCGGCGGCCATGACCTGCTCGACATGGCCGTCATGCCGATCGACGCCGTCGAGGAGCGTATTGAACGAGGGGCAGAGGTTGAAGCAGCGGCGGCACCCGTCGCAGATTTCATAAATCCGCAACGTGTCCTTCTCCAGCTGCGCCGGATCGACGGGATTAATGAGGCTCAGACCTTTCACAGCCGGTATTGTCTCCCGATGAGAGGCGAGAACACAAGGCGGAAAAGAGGAAGGGTGGACCAAGCCTCAGCTCAATCCACCCTTCACAGACGTTCCGTCAGACTTCAATTAGCCCTGCTTCAGGCTGTCGAGTCCCTTCTGGAACCGATTGGCATGGGAGCGCTCCGCTTTGGCCAGCGTCTCAAACCACTCGGCGAGTTCGGCAAACCCTTCGTCCCGCGCCGTCTTCGCCATGCCCGGGTACATCTGGGTATATTCGTAGGTCTCGCCCTCGATGGCGGACTTGAGATTGGCTTCGGTATTGCCGATCGGCACCCCGGTGGCCGGATCGCCGACTTCCTTCAAGAAATCGAGGTGGCCGAAGGCGTGGCCGGTTTCGGCTTCAGACGTGTCGCGGAACAATCCGCCCACATCGGGATACCCTTCAATATCCGCGCGCCGCGCGAAGTACAGATAGCGCCGGTTTGCCTGCGACTCGCCGGCAAACGCGTGCTTTAAATTTTCGTGGCTCTTGGTCCCCTTCAAACTGTTTCCCATTATCCGTCCTCCTCCGTAAGAATCGATTGGTGCTGACTGTCTGCCCGGTTATTCGCCTAGGCCGTATAACATAGCCGCCGCGCTGGATCAACGGGCCAGAAGGCTCATGACGCTCCGGACCACTGCGGGAGATCGCGCTCGACTTCCGCCAAGGTCTTGTACGCCGCATCTTTTGCCGATACCAGCGGATTCAGGGCCGGCCAGTCGATGGCCAAGCCGGGATCATTCCACCGAATGCCCCGCTCATCCGATGGCGCGTAGTAGTCTGTACATTTATACAGAAACCCCGCCCGCTCGCTCAGCACATAAAATCCATGGGCAAACCCCGGGGGGATATAGAGTTGCCGGCCATTGTCGGCGGACAATTCCACTCCGTACCACTGTCCAAAAGTCGGCGATCCCTTCCGAATATCGACCGCCACATCGAACACCCGCCCCTCGACAGCCATCACCAGCTTTCCCTGAGGATGGGTGAGCTGGTAATGCAATCCCCTGAGGACATTCGCCTGCGACCAGGAAAAGTTGTCCTGAACAAACGGAGTGGCAATACCGGCCTCCCGATAGCGCGCCTGATGATAGGTCTCCACGAAGGCCCCGCGCGCATCCCGCCAGAGCACGGGTTCGATGAGCAACAAGCCGGCCAGCGGAGTGGCCTTAATCTGCATGGCCACCTGCCGGATCGACAATATCGGGCCCTTCGGGGTACAGTTGCTGCAGACGGTCAATCAGCGGCTGAGCGGCTGGCGTGCTGGACCGCGTCGGTTCGCTGGGCGGATGGTCCCAGGTAATGGTATGAATACCGGCCTCTCGCAAGATCGAGCGGATGGCCTCCAGACAGGCCTCCAAGGTCAGGTCGTCGCCGTAGCGAAGATCCAGCACCCGTTCCTGCCGGCGCGTGGGAGGCGGATCGGTATGGATGAGCGCCCAGCACCGGTCGAAAATGGCCGTACGAACCTCAGGGGGAATATTCAGCGAGTCGAGATCAGAGGTACAGAGCGCCGACACAAACAGCACAAACTGGAGATCCGGCATCCCTGGGTTGTTGAGATCGAGCGATTGCATAACGGGGCCATTATCGGTGGACCGCGCCACCGAGTCAACGTCCGCGCCCGAGCAGCTGAACTATCGTCATAGAAACAAAGGAGCCGCCCGCCCATGGTGACCATCATGCTCACAGGCCAACTGCAAACCGCCGACGGAGAACGCGATCTGGCCTGCGAAATTCCGGCGTCGATGTCCGTCCGGCAAGTCATTCAGCGCCAAGGCGTGCAGCTCCGCCATTTGTTGCAGCTCCTGCGCGAAAAGAAAGTGCTGGTCACGATCAATAAGCGCATTGCGAGCGAAGATTCCCTGGTACAAGACGGGGACGCCATTCGGCTGGTCGGTCACGACGGGATGGGGGGAAGCGGCCTGGGGCCCTCGCACGTCTAACATGCCGGCGGCAGACAAAGAAAAGGGCCGGCTTCCTCGATGGAAACCGGCCCGTTCGTATGTCGTCATCTGCAGCGGATGAAGCCGGAGAATGGCCATGGCGCTGCATCGGCGCCAGACGGAAATCCTGTTACTTCTTGCCGAGGATTGCGTCCTTCGCCACCTTCGCGACGCGGAACTTCACCACACGCTTGGCTGGAATCTTGATCGGTTCGCCGGTCTGCGGGTTCCGACCCATGCGGGCCTTGCGGTTCGCCAACACCAGCTTGCCGATGCCCGGCACCGTGAACACGTTCTTGGCTTCACGATAGGCCAAGGCGGCGAAATCGTCCATCATCTGGACGGCGGCCTTCTTGGTCAAGCCGGTCTTCTGGGCCATGTAATCGGCGATCTGCGACTTCGTCATTGATTTTGCCATTCGAGAACCTCCTTGGAAGTGAGAGAAAGTAAGAACACAGACTCGATGTTGCTTCGCCTCTCTTGCAAACGCCCTGACTCAAAGTCGTGCATCAGGAAACCAAGCCCTGATGCGGGATACCGCTAAAACCCGCGAGAGTGTAGCCAAGAGTCTCCAGGCTGTCAACGGGAAAAGCGCCCGTCTGGCGTGGAGAACAGCCGATGAGGCCCTCTTGCAGTTCCAAGACACCCAGGGGTAGAGTAGCCTCCAGATTCGCCGGCAGCCGAGCGTTCGCTCCCCTACGCTGACCGGCGCGAAAGGATTGTCATGGGCAAGGAACTCCCGATTCTTCCGGCAGCGGCACAGCCATCGTCATCCGAACAGGCTGAAACCTTTGTCTATTCCCGCGTGTTCTGCCAGAAAGAAAACTCGCCGCCGCTCAGGCTGTTGATCGATTTCCTGAAAGCCCGCGGCCAAACGCCGATCGTCCCGTCCAACATCGACGAGGCCGCGCTCGATGAATGGGCGTGGGTCAGAATTGCCTTGGGCTATCACCGTGACCGCCAGCCGGTCCAGCTCTTTTGCGTCCGCGACCGGGGGAGCTATCAAGATGTATTCAAGCAGGAGCAGAAACAATTCGTCGATCTCCTGACCGCCTATGAGGATGTTGAAGCCACACTGGCGCAGGAATATGTCACCCGCTCGCGGTTCATCTTGACCACCCGCTTCTCCAAAGCCGATATTACCGACGAAGGTTATGATTTCAACGGCTGGATTTTGGAGTTCTATCAGGATCAGTGCAACGGCATCGTGCAGATCGACGACCAGGGCTTCTACTCCCCCAAGGGCGATCTGATCGTCGATATGGCACCCCAAGAGGATTAGCCCTCGTGGCCTCTACGCCTCCACCGGCGGTGCGCCCCTCCACACTTTCGCAAAAAACGTCCCGGTGGTTCGAGCGGGCCACGGCGGCGCTCTTAGGCCAAGTACCCTGTCACGCCGGCTGCTGCCGCTGCTGCATCGGCCCCTTTCCCCTTACCCTTCTGGACCGCGCAGAAATTCAACGCGGCCTGCGCCAACTCTCTGACCGCCAACGCCATGCCATTCAAGAAAAAGCCAGCGCTCAAGCCGCTGCCATGGAGGCAGCATTCCCGCAACTCGCCGCGTCACCCTTCCTCGATCACTGGCCCGATCCGCTGGTCGAACAGCTCGTGGAGCAGTTCGCCGATCTGCCCTGTCCGGCACTTGATGCTGACGGACACTGCGCCGTCTACGCCTTTCGCCCCCTCACTTGCCGGTCCATGGGAATCCCGTCGGAAGAGGCCGGAACGGTCGAGGGCGCGTGCGACATACAAACGGCTATTCCTATCATTCGACTCTCTCCGGTTCTTCGCCAAGAAGAAGAGCAGCTGGCCGGAGAAGAAGCCGAGCAACTGGCGGCCCTGCAACAAACGGAATCCGCAGAGGGAGAAGAACTCCTCCTCCCCTATGCTTTTCTGCCCGAAAAACCCCACAAAACTAGATCAATCACCGCCTAGACAGAGTCTTTTCTCCTGTGCTATGGTAGCCACTCTTTGCTTGCGGGAGCGCCTGTAGCTCAGCTGGATAGAGCATCAGCCTCCGGAGCTGAGGGCCACAGGTTCAAATCCTGTCAGGCGCACCACCAGCAAGCAGGCAAGGGATATAACCGCCGCACATTTCCGCACCGTACATACCTAGGTGGGCCGTTAGCTCAGTTGGTAGAGCAGCTGACTCTTAATCAGCGGGCCGTAGGTTCGACCCCTACACGGCCCACCAAAAAATCAAGCACTTGCAGATGTAAGTTGGTGGGATGATTCTGGTGGTGTTATTAGGGTGTTAGAAAGATACGTGTTCAGCTTCCCCGCAGCCTTCGTTAAATCCTCTTCAGAGACAGTGTTGTAGCGGCGGTGCATCTTCTCTGACTTGTGCCCCACGATCTTCATAGCAGTCACTGTATCCACGCCAGCTCGCCTGAGATTGGTTGCGGCACAGTGCCGAAGATCGTGAAAGCGCAGGTCCGTCATGCCAGCATTCCTACAGGCGGTCATGAATGACCGTTTAACCCGCTGAATCGGCTCCCCCTCGTAGAGAAAAACATGGTTAGTGTTGAGATGGCGCACCTTTGCCAACTTATTGAACATATCCCTTACCTCTGGCGTAAGGGGAATCGTTCTTCCCTCGCCTGTCTTACACTTAGCGCCTAGAATCCGCAGGAAACCTCTCTGGAGATCCACACAATCCCAGGTGAGGCTCATAATCTCCCCCCAACGCATACCAAGCTGGTAGGCGATCAGGAGAATAGGCTTTAAGTGGTCGGCGGCGGCGTTATACAGTCGAGTCCATTCCTCAGCGCTCAATACGCGGTCCCTCTCATTGCCTGGGTCAGGTAATGGGACTCTCTTGGCCGGATTACTGAGCACCAAGCCACGCCTTTCAGCAATGCTGAACATGTGTTTGAGCGTTGCATGATCGGCATTAATCGTTGCAATAGCGGGGGCCTTCTTCCGATGTAACAGCACTCGTTGCCCTCGAAACGCCTCCACATCAGCAGGAGTAATCTCCGCCAGGGACTTTTTCCCAAAGAACGGGATGAGTTGCTGTCGCACAGAATCCACCCTGTCCTTATAGGTACTGAGCACCTTTACCGCCTCAAGTTTGAGGTATTCCTCCCCCCATTGCTCAAACGGTTTGGAAACAGCCTTGGGGCTCTTTACTGCGCATTTCATCAGCTCTGTTTTTATCAATGCCTCTTGTTGCTTCGCTACAGCCTTGTTGGAACACCCAACCTTCCACCGCTTCAACTTGCCCACACTACCTGGAGGAGCGAGAGTTAGCGTATTGCCGTCGTCTGCGATACGAAACTCCACGTACCACCCATCCTTCCGTTTCGTGAGTCCCATAGACTCAGCCTCCTTTCTTGAGCGCCCGTTCCCCGATCAACTCTGCTACGGTCACGTTGAGCGCCTTTGCCAGCTTCCGCAAGGTGCTCAATTGCGGGTCCCCCTTCCCAGCTTCAAACAAAGCCAATGAGGACACCGCGACCCCGGACGCTTTCTTGAGCGCCCGTAAGCTCACCCCCTTTCCTTCTCGAATTTCACGTAACCGTAGCATCGGTAATATGTTCCTCTATAACGGAACGGTCTGTCAAGTAGAACTCAGGTTCGTTTCGACGGCATCGGCATCACGGTTTGTTGCCGAATCCACTTATCCAGTAACTCTAGATCGAACTTAACCAACCGCCCCAGCTTCACAAAGGGAATCCGGCGCTGGCTCACCATCGTATACATCGTATGGGGCGATAGCCCTGTGTAGACGGCGGCTTCTTTAATCGACACAAGCCGTGGCATTGATCGCAGTTCCTTTCCTTTTGGCATTCTCTCTCCGCCTCGCCCGACCCATCCCCCTCCACATGAGAGAGCCTGACTCGCTCTGACTGCGCTAGGCCTGTTCAGCCAGCCATATCAAGACTGTGGCCAGGTGATACCGTCTCAATCGATCCCGCCCTACAGAGGGCAGCCCACGCTTCCGTAGACGGCGTATGGTGCTGGCACTCATCTGGAGGTAGTCCCGCAACTGCGGCTCACCTACCCACGTATCGGTGGCAGAAGAAATCACCGTCTTACTCTGGCTATTCATGGCCTGACCCAGTTACGAACTTCATGTTCACCGCCTCCCAGCTCTCCCCAACGCTCCCGAACGCCCATCGAGTTCCAGTATCATCGACGTGAATGAAATCACCCTCGCCAATTTGCTGGGTCAGGTCGTCGGCTCGTTGCCACTCGATCCAATCGCCAGATTGAAGAGCGCGGTCGGTATCAAGGCGCTGAGTGAGTTGCTTTAGCTTGTCGAGATAGGTCATCTGCCTCCTAGAGCGAAATAAGCGAGAAAAGCGAAAAAAGCCCCCTTCTTTCGCTTAATTCGCTTTTTTCGCACCTGC
The DNA here is from genome assembly GCA_035968315.1 of Nitrospira sp. Lineage (NCBI taxonomy): Bacteria > Pseudomonadati > Nitrospirota > Nitrospiria > Nitrospirales > Nitrospiraceae > Nitrospira > Nitrospira sp. Next base: position 302,500 of record JAVYIN010000007.1, on the reverse strand, counting down.
ACGCCAGACAATACGGGACCGTCCCTCTGTCTCTATGGTCACCGGATGGGCTAGCCCAGCCTGAATCAAGACACCTTTGGCTCGCTCTAGTTCTGCTGCTGTTTTGTGCCGTTTGAAGAGGTCGGAGAGGTCGCTGTCTGTCCGCTCGCCGTTTACACGTATCGCCTTGAACATGGTATCGGCCACGGGATCACCGAGGGAGTCCCCGAAGATCATGCGGGTTGAGGCTTCTCCATGCTGCCAGAGGGCTAGAGCGGCCTTGAGGTGAATGCGATCAATGACGCTGCATCCATCCAAGACGGCATAGAGTCCACTGAGCCGCATCACCTGGGCCTCTGCCCGTCCGAGCAAGGCTCCCGCCATGCCAGGGCGATCCGCTGAGAGATCGTGATAGAGGCTCTTCCATTCATCACGGGCGGACTCAGAGAGCGTCAATTCTCCACAGGCACGGGCCACGGGAAGGACTCGTCTGAGCGTTGTGGCAACGGCTGAGAGGTCGGACTCTGAAGGGCTCCCAGGAAATGGGAGTTCTTTCGAGCGGCGCACCGCGAACCAGACAAAGCGATTCCCGAATCCGTTGACGGTCTCCGTATCCGTCAGGTTTCGCAAGAGTTCATCTTGGGTCACATGGGCCACGATGCCGATATGGGGATTCGTAGCCCGTACTCGGTTGGCCTTCGTCATGGGAGCCAACGTCAATCCATCCCAGGCGTCACGAAGCACACCGGATAGGGAATTGCCTTCCCGTGCCATGATCTTCAACACCGCGCCAAACTCTGATTGAACGAGAAAGAGCCGTTTATCTTCGACCCCGCTATCTATGCAGATCGTCTGCATGTCTCCAGTTAGCTTCCCGCCCTGCTTCACGGGCTCTTCTTTGAATTGCGCATCCCGCACCGCAAAGGCAAGGCCTTCCCCGCTAGAGAGTGTCCCCTTACACTCGCCACGGGTCCACCCCTCATCGGCAAGCGTGAAAACCGTTTCAATCCGTCGGCTGGCGGTTCCTTTGCGACTCTTCGATGATTGCCCGACCAGCACCGGCCAGAAGAGCAAGGGGTGATAGGAGCCGTCGAGGATCAAGTTAGGCCCACGGTTGAGCATGGCTCCAAACTCAGAGAGAAATGACACCAGCAACGCAACCGGGTCGGCTTCTGTGTGCGGTTCGATCAGCCGGACAACGTCACCAGCAAGGCCATGCAAGGCGGCATCGTCGAGGCTCGGCCATCCAGCAGCAACGCTCTGTACTGTGGGGGACACGTCCGGCATCTCATCGGGCAAAGTAGCTAGGGCAGATTGCGCCCGCCGCACGACTGTTCGAAAGTGGTTGCGTGAATCTTCAAGCGTCATATCCATGATGCAAGCTCCTCGGCCCATAGCAATGCATGCGCCTCGGCGAGCGCGTCTATTTCGTTGTTGAGGCGGTCGTTCGTCCATCCAGAAATGTCGAGCCCTTGACGTGATTGGACGAAGTAATCCGCTTCTCGGAGGGCGTCAACGGTGAAGCCGTCCGCTTCATCGCGTTGTGTCTTGCGTTCTCGCTCCTGGGTACGCCGCACTCGTTCACGGTAGGCAGTGTGAGAGGCGGGCGCATCTTGGAAAAGATCGGACACTTTGAGATCAAGGGCCACACAGATCTCGTCAATCGTGCATCCGCTAAAGCAATGCATCAGAATCCCTCGATCACACTCGCGTATGGAGAGGGACGGGGATTTGTCAGGATGCGCCGGACATCGTGCAGACCAGCGACCGGTCCCACGTTGGCGAACAACTTCGAGACGGCGCAACAGATCATTCGCAGTCATGGCCGCTCGCCACGTTTCCCGCCCATAGGCGTGGTTCGCATTCGCAACAATGCCTCAAGGTCAGAACGACGATACCGAACAGCTCTCTTGCCGGTCGGTCTCACAGCTGGCAATTCGCCTGCCCATGTCATCTTGCGAATGGTGCCCGGCATCAGCCCCAGAAAATGTGCAGCCTCCACGTTCGTAAACAACTGGTCTTCTTGATCTGGCATGCAGCCTCCCCTAACGCTTCCCGACACGCACACTGCGCGACATCGAGCGCTGTTGTTTACTTTTTACAGAAGCTGATTGGAGGCAGTCTATTTTGAGAGTTGCCGCAGACCCTGGGGGGCCTGAAGATTATCGGCGGGAAGATTTACTGAGGAGGGAGCGAACGGCAGAGGCGGAGATCCCAAATTCTTCAGCGGTGTCTTTGTCGGCTTGATACGAACAGCGAAGCCCATTGGCAATGTCTTGAGGCCTCAAACGAAGATACCAATAGGCACGAGCTAAGTCTTCTGTGGTCGAGCCCCGTAGCGACTTCTTTATATCGTTTTTCTGCATCTCTGACTCTTTTCGTAGAAATGCCCATACGAATTGCCTTTCGGCTCGATACTCAACTAGCTTCAAAAGCTCAAGACCAGAAAAGCGGCGCTTTGCTTGAGGTGTTTTCAGAACAACGTTCTTCAGCATTTGACGCGCACGAATTGGTCCACGTT